>JAYZBT010000146.1:0-5220 GCA_036338615.1 Gemmatimonadota bacterium | reverse complement strand
CTCGCAACAGCAGATCCAACCGACTCGCCAACGCGACCACAGCGATGGCCAAGCGGGGGCCGAGTGCTTTCCTCACGCTCACGCTTCCCGCGCCGGCGGCGTGGCAAGCAAGAAAGCGCGCGCGCTGGAGAGCTTTTCTGCCGCATCTTCGAGCCGGCTGAGCGCCGGGTACACGGTTCCGCTCGCCAGCCCAGTGGCATCCATCACGTCGAAACTGTAACGGTGCCCCGCGCCGACCGCATGAATGATGAACGCGGTCACTTGTGTCATGCGAACCCGATTCATGTAGGCTCCGATACGTGTCGGTTTCTTCATAGCTCGTCTTCTACATAGCAGCGAACAAACCCGCGTGTAAGAGAGAACTGGCTCCTCCCACCCGGGTACAGCCCGCTATGCGCATCGTGTCTCTCGCCTGCTCCAATACCGAAATCGTCTGCGCGCTCGGCTGCGCCGACCTGCTCGTGGGTGTCGACGATCACTCCGATTTTCCCGAAGCGGTGGTGGCGGACCTGCCCAAGGTCGGCCCCGACCTGGATATCGATATCGAGGCGGTCCGGGCGCTCGAGCCCGATCTGGTCCTGGCGACGCTCACGGTTCCCGGACACGAGAAGGTCGTGGAGCGACTCGAAGCGGCCGGGCTTCAATTCATCGCGCCTGAACCCGTCTCACTCGACGACGTCTACCGGGACATCAGAGAGATCGGCGACCTACTGGGAGTGCCCGGGCGCGCCAACGCTCTGCTCGTCGAGATGCGGGACGCGCTGGACTGCGGCGACCCACCCAACGATGCCCCGACCATCCTGGTTCAGTGGTGGCCCAAACCGGTCATCACACCGGGAAAGCTGAGTTGGGCGACCGACGTGCTACGGGCAGCGGGCGCCCGCGCGGTGCTGGCCCACGAGGACCTCAAGAGCCGACCGATGAGCGACGAGGAAGTCGCTCGGGCGGCACCCGACGCGGTCGTGCTCTCCTGGTGCGGAGTCCACCCCGATAAGTATCGACCGGACGTGGTACTCAGGAACGAGGCGTGGGCGGGACTCCCCTTCGTACGGAATGAACACGTCTTCTGTGTAGGTGAGCCATACCTCGGACGCCCGGGTCCCCGGCTCGTCGACGGCGTGCGTCTGCTGCGCGCGATCGTGGACAAGCTGCGAGGCTGATGCCGGAGACGTCGCTTGGATTCTTCGGCTTGATATTCCTTGAAGATTGAAGCATTATCCTCCAGGTCTACGCTGGAGAACTCATGGCCCCGCTTCGCACGCACGGATTCCATCACATCACGATGGTCTCACGAGACGCTGTTCGTACGCTCGCTTTCTACCGCAGGCTGCTCGGTCTCAGGCTCGTAAAGCAAACCGTCAACTTCGAGGATCCGAGCGCATACCACCTGTACTTCGGAGACGAGGCGGGCCGCGCCGGCTCGATCGTCACGTTCTTCGAGTGGCCACACGCGCGCCGGGGACACCCCGGCGTTGGGGGCGTGCATCATCTCGCGCTGGGGGTCGGGACGCCCCAGGCACAACTGCAGTGGAAGCGGCGGCTGACGGATGCCGGCGTCCCGGTGAGCGGCCCCCTCGACCGCGGCTACTTCAAGAGCATCTACTTCGAGGATCCCGACGGGCAAATCCTCGAAGTCGCCACGGCCGGTCCAGGCTACGCCATCGACGAACCCCAAGACGCGCTCGGCCAGGTGCTGCTCGTGCCGCCAGCCAAGCGCATGCCCACGGGTCGAGACGAACGGGCGATCGCTGCCGCCAACCACCCAGAGCCGGTGCCGACGATTACGGAGGGGATGCGGCTGCAGGGTATCCATCACATCAGCGGGATCACGGACGACCTGGAGCGCGCAAGCGATTTCTATACGGAGGCGCTCGGTTTGAGCCTGGTCAAGAAGACGTACAACCAGGACGACGGGAACGTAAAGCACTACTTTTGGGCGAACTACGACGGCGCCAGCGTGGGGCCACACAGTACGTACACTCTTTTCGGCTGGGAGGGCTCCAGCGCGCTGGCCCGGCCGGGCGCCGGGCAGACGCACCACATCGCGTTTCGGGCGAACGACGCGGAAGAGCAGGCGACGTGGCGAGAGCACCTGCTGTCGATGGGGGTAGGGGTCAGCGACGTAATGGACCGCACATACTTCCAGAGCATCTACTTCAATGCCCCCGACGGACAACTGCTGGAGATTGCCACGGACGGGCCAGGGTTCGCGATCGACGAGGCGCAGCAATCGCTCGGATCTGAACTCAAGCTGCCGGTATGGCTCGAGTCGCGCCGGGAGGAGATCCAAGGCGCGCTGACCCCACTGGAGTGACGCGCGGGCCCCGACGAAGCAGGGTAAGTTCCCCAGGCAACCCAGGCATCCACCGCGAACACCGACCTTGATGCAATACGACCAAAGCCCTGCCTCCGCCCCGAGGAACGGAACCACGGTGGCCGTTCTTCTCCACGGACGGGGCAGCCACCGCGGGGACCTGCAGGCGCTGAGGCCTCTGCTGCCGAAAGAATGGGCCCTCGTCACGCCTCAGGGCCCGCACTCAGGTCACCCCTGGGGCTACGGCCCGGGTTGGGCCTGGTACAAACACGTCGAAGAAGACCGCGTGGTCGAAGAAACGCTGCTACACAGCCTGACCGCTCTCGATGCATTCCTGCTCGCGCTGCCGGGGTTCCTGGGCTTCGAGCCGGGCCGGATCATCCTCGGCGGCTTCTCACAGGGGGGGGTCGTGAGCATGGCCTTCGCGTTAGCGCGGCCAAACTTGGTCACCGCAGCCGTCAACTTCTCGGGATTCCTCGCTCAGTCCGTGGAAATCCCCTTCTCAGCCCTCTCGCCCGGCACCCCGCCGATCTTCTGGGGCCACGGATCGCGCGACCCGAACATTCCGCACGCATTGGCCGCCAGGGGGCGCCAGCGGCTGAACACCGCGGGCATCCTGTTGCAGTCCAAGGACTACGACATTGGGCATTGGATCGTGCCCGAAGAAGTGCGGGACGCGGTCGCTTTCGTGGCATCGATCTAGCCGTCGGCTTCCATCTGCTGAGGCAAGGTCGAAAACTCGAGGATGGTGTACTTCCGGTCGCCAGCCGGCAGTTCGATTATGACTTCTTCTCCTTCCTTCGCCCCGAGCAGCCCCCGACCGATGGGAGAAGCGAGCGAGACCTGACCCGCGTCCAGGTCGATGAAGTCACCCGCGGTGATCGTGAAGGTGAGGTCCTCCCCCATCTCGATATCGTGGATCGTAACGATCGACCCGAACCCCACCGTGTCGTAGGCCATCTCCGAGACGTCGATCTTGGACAGCTCGGTCATACGCGTCATGAGATGATTCAGCCGCGCCTCGACGAAGGCCTGACGCTCCTTCGCAGCCTTGAATTCGGAGTTTTCCTTCAGGTCGCCGTGTTCCCGCGCGATTCCGATTCGCACGGGCAGGTCGACGTTGAGTTCGTTCATCAACGCCGCAATCTCCGCCTCCACCTGGGTACGGATTTTTTCGATCATCGGAGAACCCTCGGAATCACGACCTACGGCGGGGGCCGGAAAGGAAGCGCCGCCCCGAACCGGCCAGGGCGGCGTTTCAACTGGTCACTAGCATAAGACTCCAGCGGCTTCCACGGAAGCACTTATTGCGCGCGACACCCCGTGCGCTCGTTGCTACTCGTGACGCAGCGCCTCCATGGGATCGATGTGGGCCGCTCGGCGCGCGGGCACCCAGCTCGCGAAGGCCGCCACGGCCAAGGCCGCGGCTCCCATCGCCGCGAAGACGCCTACGTTCAACGGGCTCACCCCGAAGAGTAGGGTGTCGGCGAAGCGCGTGAGTCCAGCGGCCACGCCCAGCCCGAGCAGCGAGCAGCTGGGCGCCTTCTCGCGTGATCCGGTAGAATCGCTTCTTCTCGGTTTCAACCGGCACGAGAGCCTTGCGCTACGGATCCTCTCGCTCGAACCGACCGAGCCGCAGAAAGTGCACCACCTCCTGTGCCACATCTCTACGGTTCATGATGAACGTGTGGGTCGCGGAGATCACCAAGAAATCTGCCGCACCCTCCACCTTGGCCCTGTCGACCCCGACCTTGCCGTCATCGGGCCCGGGAATGAGCCATGACCCGATCGGACTCAGGCTTCGGTCGCCGGTGATGATGCCGAGGTCGAATCGTACCGGGCCCAGCTGTTTCGCGATCCCCGCGGAATCGGTCCCCAGTTGCGATGCCGCGGGCCCCACGAACAACGCTCGAAGCCTGGGCGAGTCCGAGAACGCGTCGACGATCTCGCTACCCTGACTCGGGGGACTCAACATCACGACCCGGCCCATGTGCGGCTCAGGCTGCTGAGAGAGATAGCTGCGTACCAACACGCCACCCATCGAGTGCGTAACGAAATGCACCTCATCCGCGTGCTCGGGGCAGCAGAGCGCGATTGCGTCCCCGAGCTGGTCGACGAGCGACTCCATCGGCTCGGACGTCGACGGATAACCAAAACTGACCACCCGGAAGCCTGAATCTTCGAGGCGTGCTACCAAGATGGCCATCGAGGTAGACGTCCGCCGCAGCCCGTGCAGTACGATGACGGTCTCCGCACCCTCCGGCGGTGGAGGCGAGCACCCGGGTGAGGCACAGAGAAGCTGGAAGGTGAGGAACGTGAAAAAGCGCTTGTGTGTCATGCTACCCCAGGGCCTCGGTAAGTGCTTCATGGCTCTCATCGAAGTTGCTGGTCGTCACATATATAGGTGCTCCGACGGCTACCTGGATAGTCGAGAAGGGCAACGGTTGCATCTTCCGGTCCCAGGAGTCGGTTCTGAAACACCGGTTTGCGGAGATCCGCGTCGGTACGATGGGCACCCCACTCTGAAGCGCCATGTGAAGAACGCCTTTCTTCAGCACCCGTGGCGGACCCTTCGGACCGTCCGGAGTGAGGAACGTGGAGTATCCGTCCTCGAGGTGCCTGACCACCTCCTCGACGGCACCCCGTGCGCCATTTCCGGTCGACGAGAGAATGAGTCGCCGCACACCGATCATGCTCAAGAGCACCCAAAGCGGCTTCGTATACCAGTCCGAGTACACGATCCAGGCATGCGGCCGCTGCCGAAGGTACGCGGGGAGACGGGGAACCCACGCTTCAGCGGAGAGCGGGCCAGACTCGTGCCACTGGCAAAGGATGTAGCCGGAGTCGTCCGGAAAGTTGTGGGTACCCGTCACACGAATGGTCAGAGTGAGACGAAGCAGCACCAT
>JAYZBT010000145.1:0-4371 GCA_036338615.1 Gemmatimonadota bacterium | reverse complement strand
CTTGCTACAACCATGGCGTATACTCACCTTCTCGATGATGATCTCTTGGCACTTGTCGAACACGCTGAGGATTGGGCGCTCAAGGCCCTGGCGACCGGATGATGTGCCCAGGATGTGCCCAAAATTGGGTTCATCAAATGTGGAAAGCTGAGCAACACCCGTGTAGTTATTAACCTGCTGGCCCGTCGTCTAATGGCAGGACACCGGTCTTTGGCACCGGCGGTGATGGTTCGAATCCATCCGGGCCAATCGTCAGGAAGAAAGGGTGCGCGTGTAGGTCTCTGGGCGCGTATGATTGTGCGTATGATCGATCTCCGCCCAGCCCTGATCGTAGCCATGCTCGCGGCGCCCGGTACGGGGGGTGCGCAGGTCGTGTCGGGGACCCCGGACACGGTGACTCTCGCCGCCGACTCGTCCGACCTTATGGGACGAGCGCGAAGCGCCCAGAGCCGGTATGAGCGTCGTCGCATTCGGCACCTACCTCTCACGACCGTCTCATTCGCCGGGGCGTGTGACGAGCGCATCGGACGCTTCTGTTCCTGGTACGACGAAGGGGACTGGTACCCCGAGCCGGAGGCGCCGGAGATCGAGGTGTTGCGATCCGCGTTGCTGACGGTGCTCGACTCTGCTCAAGGTCGGTTGCCTGGCGATGGGTGGCTGCTTGGACAGCGCGTTTGGTATCACTCCGAGGCCGGGCGGTGGGACGAGGCGCTGGCCGTGGCGCAGCAGTGCCGAGGGGTAGATCCGTGGTGGTGTGCGGCGCTCGAGGGCCTCGCGTTGCACGGGCTGCAACGATACGTGGAGGCCGAGCACGCGTTCCAACGATCGCTTCTTCTGATGGGTCCCGAGCGAGCGCAGGAATGGCGGATTCCCGTGCGCGAAGTGGACGGAGATGCGCGCCGGATTCTCGATCGCTTGCAGGGAGCCTCGAACGATTCGATCGATTCGGCCTTGGCCCGCCTCTGGATGTTGTCGGACCCCCTCTATCTGGTGGACGGCAATGATCGGAAGACCGAGCATTACGCCCGCTGGACGGTCTCGACACTGAAGGAGACCGCTCGTAACCCATTCCACGTCGGCTGGGGCAACGACATCGAGCAGTTGACCGTGCGCTTCGGTTGGGAGATCGCTTGGCAACGGTCCATTAACCGCGGTAGCCTTCTGGCCGCGGACAACGTTATCGGCCGAAAGCACCCGGAACGCCGGGACTACATGCCTTCTGGGGCGGCATACGCGGCCCCGGGCCAGGCCGAACACGACGAACTGCTCGCGGACAAGCGGCGCCCCCGGAGCTTGTATGCTCCGGCGTATGCCCCCCAACTGCTCCCCATGGAGGGCCAGTTGGCGGTTTTCCCTCGCGGTGACCGCATGGTCGTGGTCGGCACGCACTTCCTGCCGGAGGATACCACGGTCCACGCGGAGCACATGCACGAGATTCCGTGGCTGGAGCCTGGACTGCAGGAGGACATGCGGGATCGCGCAGGGCTCTTCCTGGTGTCCTCGAATCCGGCGGGGGACCGACCGACCCTTCGGGCGAATCGTTCGGCGGGTTCCATCGAAGGCGTTTTGACCCTGGAGGCGCCGGTCGGCTCTTACGTGGTCGCCAGTGAGGTCTGGAGTCCTTCTCGGCGCCGAGCCGGTCGGTACCGGGAGGGACTCGAGCGCCGTCGGGTGCCCGAGGACATCGCCGCACTGTCGGATCTCTTGATGTTGCGCCCGACCCGCGAGGCGCCGGAGCTGCTCGAGGCCGCCATACCGCTCTCGCTTCTTCGAAGCGAGATTCAGCGGGGCGAGACGTTCGCGATCGGCTGGGAGGTTTCCGGTCTGGGCTTCCGGCCGGAGGCGCTCGCCTTCGAGGTGGCGGTGGACCGCGTCGACCGCAGCCTCATCAGTCGCGTCGGGCGCTTCTTGCGCTTAAGTGGTGAGGCGCAACAGGTCTCGCTCGCTTGGGAAGAGCCCGGCCCGCTGCAGCCCGGCCCGATGTTCCACTACCTGGACCTCGATCTGGGCGAGCTGGATCCGGGGCATTACAGCGTCCGCATCACGCTGAAGACCGCCGGCCGGTCCGAGGTCGTCAGCCGACTCGAGTTTACGGTCCGCGACCGATCGTAACCGGCTGAGGGACGCGTTGACCGCCCGGGGCGTCTTTTCTAGCTTTTCGGGCTCGCGAGATAGCGTCTCGCAGCATCGCACCTCCAGACCCGGCGTAATGGACGATACCTATAGGCGGGGACCCCTCCTCCTGCTCCGCGGCCGAGCCAATCGACCGCTTGCTACGGAGATCGGTGAATCGGTCGGGCTGTCGTCTGAAGGGGCGACGACAAAGCAGTTCGCGGACGGAGAGATTTTTGTACGCATCGACGGCAACGCGCGTGGTCAGGACGTATTCATCATCCAGCCCACGTCGGCGCCGGCCGATAACATCATGGAGTTGTGCCTGCTCATCGATGCCGCGAAGCGGGCGTCGGCGGCGTGGGTCACGGCGGTGATCCCGTACTTCGGCTATGGTCGGCAGGACAGGAAGGATCAGCCGCGTGTAGCGATCGGCGCCAAGCTCGCGGCGAACTTGGTGGTCGCGGCGGGTGCCGATCGGGTGATCTCGATCGACTTCCACCAGCATCAGATTCAGGGGTTCTTCGACATACCCGTGGATCACTTGTACGCTGCCCCGGTCTTCACGAAGTACTTTCGGGATCTGGGGCTGGAGGATTTAGTCGTTGTCTCACCGGACGTGGGTGCGGCGAAGATGGCCAGAGGATACGCGAAGCGGCTCGGGGCCGCCTTTGCGATCATCGACAAGCGTCGCCCGAAGGCGAACACGTCGGAAGTCATGAATGTGGTCGGTGAGGTGGAGGGCAAGACGTGCCTCCTCGTCGACGATATGGTGGATACGGGGGGCAGCTTGTCCAACGCGATCCGCGCATTGAAGGACCACGGTGCCAGGGTCGTGTATGCGGCCGCGACGCACGCGCTCCTGTCGGGAGATGCCGGCGAGCGCCTGCAGGAGGCTCCCGTGGAGGAGGTGATCGTGACGAACACGATCCATGTACCGGAGGAGAAGAGGTTCGAGAAGCTGAAGGTGCTCTCGGTGGCGGAACTCTTGGCGAAAGCGATCGTTCACGTACACTCGAACGAATCGGTGAGTCAGCTATTCGAGACCCCGCCGGACGACTGAGCGACGGACGACTGAGGGAAAGGGCCCCGGGAAGAGCCTGGGGGCCGACAATCAGAGGGGAAGACCCATGGCGAACACCACGACTTTGGACGCCCAGAAACGGGAAGGCACCGGCAAGGGTGTTGCACGTAAACTCCGCGCCGCAGGGCGCGTGCCGGGCGTCCTTTACGGCCGCGAACTGGACCCCGTCCACCTCTCGTTGGACGCTCAGGACGCCGAGCGTCTGTTTCACGCGATCAGCGTCGACAACACGATCGTGGACCTCTCGGTCGAGGGTGAGAAGGAAGCGTTTCAGACGCTAATACGTGAGATCCAGGTGCACCCGCTCCGACAGACCCTCACGCATGTCGACTTCCTGCGCATTCAGGAGGGCGTCAAGGTCGAGGTCAACGTGCCCGTGCACCTCACAGGCACGGCGGAGGGCGTCAAGAACAGCGATGGAGTCCTGGAGCAGGTCATCCACGATCTCGCGATTCGCTGCATCCCGTCGTTGATCCCGCAGTCCATCGACTTCGACGTTTCTCACGTGGGGCTCAACGAGTCTTTGCACATCTTCGATGTCGAGTTCGAAGAAGGCATCGAGGTCATGATCGACACGAACCACACGATCTGCACCGTGGCGATTCCGAAGGTCGTCGAAGAGGAGACGGATGAGGACGAACTCGCCGAGGACGAGCTGCCTGAAGACGAGGCCGCAGAGCCCGGGGAGGGCGCATCCGATGCTGCGGACTCAGAGGACTCGACGGGAGATGAGGGCTGATCCCTCGTTGCTGCCGAGGTGCGCATGAAAGTCGTGGTCGGGCTCGGCAATCCCGGGCCCGAACATGACGCCGCGAGGCACAACGTGGGGTGGTGGGTCGTGGATCGACTCGCCTACGACTGGGGTTTTGACCTCTTCAGGCGGGAGGGCCGAGCCTTTGTCACCGAAGGGGCCGTGGGTGAGAAGCAGGTGCGTCTCATGAAACCCACCACATACATGAATCGAAGCGGGTTGTCATTACGGCCGCTCCGGAGCCTCGAGTCGTTCGAACCGGCCGAGGACCTCTTGGTCGTCGTCGACGATGCCGCGTTGGACGTGGGTCGCGTCCGCTTTCGCCCCGATGGAGGGGCGGGCGGACACAAAGGACTCAAGTCCATTGCGGGTGCACTACAGTCGAACGACTATGCGCGACTCCGGCTTGGCGTGGGCCTCAAGC
>JAYZBT010000144.1:0-3914 GCA_036338615.1 Gemmatimonadota bacterium | reverse complement strand
AGCCGGCATGTACCGAGGGTGGATCGACGAGCGGGGTCGGGCGGAGGTGGCGATCTACTTGGATGACTGAGGGGTACGGCCAACAGCGACTGGCGGACGCGGCGGGCTATCAAAACGGAGGAGTTGGCATGGTTACGAGGGCGGTCAAGCGACTGCTGGCGGTACTGGCGGTTCTGATGCTTCCCCTGGCCGTGGGCGCGCAGGTCGTGGTGGGTCGGGTCGTGGACCAGCGCACCGGACAAGGCGTCGCCACAGCCATGATCCGGCTGGTGGATCGGGATGGTGCGTATCGCTCGTTCGTCATCGCAGATAGCGCGGGCACGTACCGACTCGCACTCGACGAGCCGGGTGAGTACTTCCTGGCGGCCGAACGGATCGGATACGAGCCCGTTCGGTCACCACTGCTGGCCATCTCGAACCCAGAGGGCATCTATCCGATCGACCTCGAGGTCGTGGCCGCACCGCTGGGGCTGCCCGGCATCACGGTCACAGCCAGTCAGAGAGCGGCCGGGGATCAGAAGATCCGGCTCCACATCGGGATGAATCCGAGCGCCTTGCGAATGGCCCCGCTCACCAGGGCCGACCTCGCGGTCCATCTCGACAAAGCCCGGGGCATCGAGGACGTGTTGCGCTGGACGAACACCCCCAGCATCACCGTGCGGACATCCACTGAGGGCCCCTGCTTTCAGTGGCGCTCCAGACAGTGTATCGAAGTGTACTTGGACGGCTTCCACGTGAATCCGGAATTCGTGAACTCGGTCCCGCTCGACCTCGTGGAATCCCTCGTGATCATCGGGCCATCCGAGTCCATAACGTACGAGTCGGGCGCGATCCTACTGTTCACGAGTGGGTGGTTTCGATAGTCCACCGGAGTGCCCCGAGGCATTCGACTGGTTACGTTCGCGGGCAGCAGGGCTTATGACGAACGGAGTGATCACGATGCTGAACCGGAGGTGTGAGGGATTCCTTCTCTCGGCTTTCTGCGCCACGATCGTGGCCGCCCCGGCGACGGCGCAGACCAACCAAGTGGCGCGGATCATTCAAACGAATTCGGCCCGGACGAACGCGCACATCATCGATCCAGAGACGCACGAAGTGCTCACCGTGGTCGAAGGCGTACCACACGTGCACGGCGTCGCAGAGCATCCCGAGGGCCTTACTACTACTTCTCGAACGAGATGCACAGCACCATCGATGTGGTTGATACACGGACACTCGAAGTCGTCGATCCCGTCCCGCTCTCCGGGCGGACCGGGACCGCCTGCTCCTCCTGATCGATGACCATCGTCTCGACCGGTCCAGACCCGTGCTGATGCGGAGCGTAGTCGTTGGCGTCGCGGCGCCGGTATTGGCTACGACCGCGCTGACGGTCTCGATGCTGGGCCACCACCCGAGTCCTGCATCCACGCTCGCGGACGAGTCCGCCGTTCAGGGGTGCTGCGCCTACTACCCCTACGAGGGGTACCTGACGTTCGTGCGCATCCAGACCAGTTCCGGCTGGGGCGGGTACGGCCGAGGCGGTTGGGCGCACGACTATCCGGACGCCGAGCAGAACATGTCGACGATTCTGCGGGAACTGTCCCTCATTCGCACGCGAGATCTGGCGATGGGTGGCAACGTACTCACGTTCGACGACCCACGGCTGATGCAGTTTCCGACCGCCTACGTGTCCGAGCCCGGCGACTGGCGAGTGACCGACAGTGAAGCCGAGGGGCTGCGCGCCTACCTGCTCAAGGGCGGCCTCGTGATGTTCGACGACTTCTTCGACTACGAGATGGCGAACGTCGTGGAGCAGATGAGCCGCGTGCTTCCTGAACTGGGCTTCATCCCGCTCGACGGCACCGAGCCGATTTGGGACTCCTTCTACCGGCTCGATCCGTTGGCCATCTACATCGAAGGCCCCCGCAAGTATGGAACGCCGCATTTTTGGGGCCTCTTCGAGGACAACGACAAGGGCAAGCGATTACTGGCGATCGCCAACGCGGGAGCCGACATCGGCGACATGTGGGAGTGGGCCGCGGAAGGATGGTACCCGGTCGACCCGACCAATGAGGCCTTCAGGATCGGTGTGAACTACTTCATATATGGGATGACGCACTAGCCACCTGGATCGGGCGGAGGCTTTGCCGCCGCGATTCGCGAGACCTACACTGGCCTCGTACACGTCTTGCCCCGCCACCAGGATGAGATCCATGAAGAGGCGCAGTTTCGTCCGTTCCACGCTCGCAGCCTCCGCAGTTCTCGCGATTCCTCGCCGCCCTCTCGAGGCATTCTACCGGGAGGCCCTTAGCAAGCCTCGGGCCCTGACGGCCGTTACGGGTGACGGCCGAGACGTCACGCTCTCGAGTGCCGCCATCGCGGACCTGAAGGGTCGGCTGCGCGGGCGTCTCCTCCTGGCGGACGATTCGGGATACGACCAGGCGCGGCGAATTCTGAACCCCTCTTTCGACAAGTATCCGGCACTCGTCGTGCAACCGACCGGCGTGGCGGACATCCGGACCGCGGTCGACTTCGCGCGCGACAACGGGGGGCTGCTCTTGGCCGTGAAGTGCGGCGGGCACAGCCACTCGGGCAAGTCGACCTGCGACCGGGGCATGCAAATCGACCTCTCGCGCTTCCGAGACGTGCGGGTGGACCTCTCCGCACAGACCGGCCGCGTGACGGGAGGCAGCTTGCTCGGCCAGCTCGACCATGAGGCGATGGCTCACGGACTGGTCGTGCCCATGGGTACGGTCTCGCACACCGGCGTAGGCGGCTTGGTGACCGGGGGCGGGTTCGGTCGCCTCGCCCGTCGCTTCGGCCTCTCCGTCGACAGCCTACTCTCCGTCGATGTCGTGACCGCGGACAGCGAGCTTCGCCACGCTAGTGCCAGCGAGAACCCCGGCCTGTTCTGGGGCGTACGCGGGGGCGGAGGAAACTTCGGCATCGTCACCTCCTTCCAGTTCCAGTTACACGCGATGCAACGCCAAGTGCTGGGCGGAGCGATCTTTTTCCCGCTGTCGCGGGCCCGCGACGTACTGCGCCTATACGGCGACTACGGACCGGAACAGCCCGACGAATTGCAGCTCGATCTGATCATGGCGCAGTCTCCCGGAGGCCCGCCCGTCGCCGGCTTCGGCGTCTGTTATTCGGGGGATCCCAACAAAGCAGAGGCGGCCCTCGCTCCGGTGCGAGGCCTCGGCACCCCGATCATCGACTCCGTCGCCCCAACCGATTACGTAGCGCTCCAGCGGTCGGGCGATACGGATGATCCGCGGGCTGTCGCGGGCTACATGAAGAGCGGCTTCCTCACGGAGATGCCTCAGGGCCTGATCGACGCCTTGGTGGAGGGCTTCCAGGGACATCCGGACCGCACGACGCAGGTGGTCTTCCAACAGAGCGGCGGCAAGATCGCGCGCGTATCACCCGACGCCACCGCATTCGCACAGCGTGACGCCATAGCCAACATGCTTCCCTCCGTGGGCTGGTCCTACGGTGACAACCCCGACGAGCACATCGCCTGGTGCCGCGAGTACTGGACGCACCTCGAGCCGTTCACGCACGGTTTCTACACCAACGACGGCGACGAAGAAGCGACCAACGAAAGCGTGGCCGAGAACTATCAGCAGAACATCGAGCGGCTTACAGAGGTGAAGAACCGATACGATCCCGAGAACCTGTTCCGGCTCAACGCGAACGTGCTGCCGACGGTGTGAGGCCGGCGCCGAGTCGAGGGGGCAAGCGCTGGTGAAGCCAGCAGTGCTGACGGCTGTTGGGGTTGCCGCAACGCTCGTGGCGCCCACAGCACCTTGTAGCGGCCAGACGGTCGACTACGAAGTGCGCGTCGAACGACTGCTCGACGCGCCGATCGTCACCCCTGCGCTGCATCCGAGCATCGGCGAAAACATCCAGGGCCCCTCGCTCATTCGGGTCCC
>JAYZBT010000143.1:0-4377 GCA_036338615.1 Gemmatimonadota bacterium | reverse complement strand
TCGACCGGTGTCGAAGAGCGCTCCGCAGAACGACCCCGATTCGTCCCTGTGCCCCGCCAGGGCCTGGACCTTGGACGCGACCGTGATCGCAAGCTCCGAGTCCTCCATTACCTCCTCTCGCAGCTCGACGGGTCCCTATCAAGCAACGACGTCGAGGTCGTTCACGCCCTCTACGCTGACAGCTTGTCGCCGTCGCACCGAGGCTGGACCGACCTTAGACCAACTCTGGTGGCTCGAGGGAACGTGCTCTCAGAGAAGAACGTCTTCACCTTCTCGCTCCCTCCGGATGTCGACCTAAGGCTCCTGGAGCCGGCCGCTCGACGCGAAATCGAGGCGGTAATCAAGCGAGACCTGTTCGGTCAGGTCGTGGGCGTTCAGCGACCCGAAGGTATGATCGTGCCGCTTTCGCCTGGGTCGACAGTCGTTTCGGCTCTGGCGGCGGATAACAACCCCCCGGAGGTCTTTCTTGCGAGGCTGGATGGTCCCCTCGAGGATCTCGAGGCTTGGGACGCTCGCCACGGCCTCTGCGGATGCGACGCGTGCCTGGACGTGATCCTGGCGGTTCTCAGGCGCGTATTCCTCCTGATGCCCTTCCGCCGATCGAATCGACGCCTCGTCTATAATTTCCTGCTCACGTACTACCTGCTTCGTTGCCGACTCAGCCTGGTCCGTCGCGGCCTACTGGGTGGGCCCGACTCAGAGGCCCGACGCCAGAGCACGCCGATCGTTCCCTGGAAGACGACCGAGTTCGCCTGGAAGTCCCTCGCTCAGCAGCGCCAGTTGGTCCGAGCAGGTCAAGCTCGCTTTCGTCTCCTTGCCGAGGGGCGCTTCCACCTGGACTCGGAATCCTCAAGGCCCTCCGTCGCGGCCTCATCCGGGTGAGGGCCCGACGACCTAATCTTTTTTTTTCGCCTACGTTGTCACTGTCTCTGGCACTGTTGGTTTCCAGTGCCGGGAAAACAAGAAGCCCCGACAACCGTAAGTGGTTGTCGGGACTTTCTTTACGTAAACGCCCTCACCAGGACTCGAACCTGGGACCTACTGCTTAGGAGGCAGTCGCTCTATCCACCTGAGCTATGAGGGCAAGTTTTCTAGATGCTTTATACCACCGTGTTTATAGCTTTCCCTGTCGTCGGGCCACCACGGCCATGGGGTCGGTTGGGCACACATCAGGCACACCTCCCCGCGCACTGCAAATGGTCCGTTCGCCAGGGTCGCCAACGTCGTCATGGTGGGGAAGATAACGACCAGCACCATCGGGTACATGTCCACGGAACCCGACTTCTCCACCCCCCTCTACTCATTTCGAGGTCCTCCCATGGGACCCTACGCGCTCAGTCGCGGAGCCTCCTGAGCACGTCGGCGAGTTTGCTCAAGCGGTCAGCGTCGCCGCCGAGGGTCCCTGCGCTGATTGCCGCAACGTCGGCCTCGAGCTGGTCTGCTACTTGCGAGAGCTGCGCTGCGGTCGCGGTTCCGCGCTCAGCCCGCTGCAAAACGTTCGTCACGATCCGGACGCGATCGTTGAGTATGCCGTTGCCGCGGACGAGTTGGTCGAGGTAGGCCTGTGCGACGGGAACCGCGGCCGGCCATGACGCTCTCGGCTGCATCTGGGCGTTGAACTCGGCATTCTCCACGAGTCCCGCCGCTTCGATCTCCGCCTCCGACAGGAACTCGCTCGGCGAGAGACTGAAGACGTCGATGCCGCGCGCGATCTCGGCTCCGTAGATCATCCCGTTGTGCCAGTATGTCGACCAGTACCCGCCGGTGAAGATCTGCTCGGAGCTGATGGGCCCGCGATCGAAGAACGCGATCTCGAAGGCATTCGCCGGGTCCGTGAAGTCCATGATCGACAGGCCCCCCTGGTACCAGGCCTGAACCATCAGGTCCCTACCCGGAACCGGGATGATCGAACCGTTATGCGCGACGCAGTTCTCGGTCTCGGTCTGGGGCACCGGCAGTTTGTAGTAGCCGGCGAGCTCCATCTTCCCGTCCACGATGTTGAAGATCGCGTTCGCGCCCCAGGTCGCCGGGTCGCTCGCCCGGCACCGCGCCGCGCCGCCGCCGCCCCACTCGTCGGTGAACACGACCTTTGTGCCGTCGTTGTTGAATGTGGCCGAGTGCCAATACGCGAAATTGGGGTCGACGACTTCGTCGATCCGCCGCGGGTTCACCACGTCCGAGATGTCCAGCAAGATGCCATTTCCCGAGCACGCTCCCGCAGCAAGGCCGAGCTCGGGGTACACGGTGATGTCGTGACACTGGTGCGTGCGTCGGGTGCTCTGCGTCCCGGGTCCGTGATCGCCACCCGCCCAGAGCCCAGCGATGTCGCCGGTTTCGGGGTCGGCGAAGATCCGTGGCATGTTGACGATCTCGGCGCGCTCGGGAGCGTCCAGCGGAACGCGCACCACTTCGATTCGGAAGAGCGCGGTATTGTCGTCCTCTTCGGGTTCGGCGCCGGAGCACCCGGGCAGCTCTTCCACCGGCCGCACCGAACTCGTCCCCTGGATGTAGACGTAAACGTTCTCGTCGTCGTTGGGGTCAACGACGAGCGTATGTGTGTGTGACCCGCGGCACGACTGCACGGCCGCGACTTGACGGGGATCGTCCAGGTTGGAGATGTCGAAGATGCGAACGCCTCGCATTCGCTCGGCGCTGATGGAATCGGCGACGCCTTCGATGCCGCAGTCGAGGCGGCCCCTGGTCTCCTGGGCGGACATGAAGACGAGGTCGCCATGGACCGATATGTCGCCCTGACCGCCGGGACATACGACGGACAAGCGTAGGTCGGGTGCTGCGGGATCCGATACGTCGTAGATCTGGAAGCCGTTGTAGTTACCCTGATACAGGTACTCGCCACGGAAGGCCAGGTCCGTGTTGTTGAAGCGGCGGTCCGCCGGCGTCGCAGGATTGAAGAAGCCCTCGGGGCGGGAAAGCGATGTAACGTGTTCGAGGCCGCGAATCGCCGATTCGGCGTCCAGCCACCCGGACGCGAGTCCGATTCGGGGATCGTTCGGATCCCACTCGAAGGCCGGCGGCGGGGGCGCGGAGTCTGGAGGCTCCTGTGCGACGGCGTTGGAGACAGTCGAGGCGAGCCCCGCGGCCAAAACGAAGGCGCCCAGGAGGACCTTCCGGAGCATCCCCGTGCCGAGTCGAACGATCGTCCCGTATCTCATGCTCTACCTCTCTTCCGTTGTTCTTGGATTCTATCTTCCGGCGGCCAGCATCTGGCGCATTCGTTGAATCTCGATGGTCTGATCCGAGTCCACCTCCGATGCGAACCAGAAGACGAGCGTCTCTTCCCCAGCGCCCGAGGAGCTGAAGAGTTCCTGCACCATCGCGATCGCACCTTCATGGTGAATGATCATGAATTCGAGGAATAGCCGTTCGAAGTTTTCGCCGCTCGCCGCCTCGAGCTCGGTCATCTGGTGCTCGGTCAGCATCCCGGGCATCGACGGCATGCCTCCGGACAGCATCATCCGATGCGCGTCGCCAGGGGGAACGCCTTCTCCGCGCTCTGTGAGCCAGCCCGTCATGAGCGCGATCTCGTCGCGCTGAGAGATCTGCATGCGCAGGGCCATGCCGCGAAAGGAGTCGGTCGCGGCTCGCGCCGGAACGAGCGCGGTCATGTCGAGCGCCTGGGCGTGGTGCGGGATCATGCCGCGCATGAAGCGCACGTCCGCCTCGGTATGAGCGACACCGCCGATCGCCGACAGGGTGCTGGTGTCGAACGGGCGCGCCGCAGCGCCCGGAGCACCGGCCTGCACGATGGCCGGCCCCTCCGTGGGCGGCGAAGCGACGGCGCCCGCGTACGATGCCGGAGCCCCGGCACATGCTGCGGAGGACGCCAGCGCCCACCAGCCTGCGATCCGGACGAGTCGCGCGCGCACACTACGTGCGCAGGGGAGGCAAGCGGCGACTCGGGCCGAGAGAGGCAAATGCATGCTCCGAGTTGAGCCCGGGAACGGGCGTAAGCGGCACCAAGTTATCCAACCGGGCGGACGCCGACAGGGTTGGTCCGAAGCGCGACTCCGCTGCTGTGCTCACCCCCCGTTCGCCCGGTTCGTCGGGTCGACCCGCCACTAGGCGCCCGAGAGGTGCCCTACGTTGAAAACGCTCTCGGCTTCGTAGTCCGAACCCGTCAGGTAGCCGAGCACGTTCTGCACGGTTCGCAGGCACATCCGGCGGTAAGTGGACGCGGTGAGCGCGGCAGAATGGGGGGTGATGATCGTTCGCGGGTGATGGATGAGGCGGTCGCCCACCGCAGGCGGTTCCGGATCGACGCCGTCGGCCGCGTATCCGGCGAGCCGGCCGGAATCGAGCGCCTCGAGCAGCGCATCGACGTCGACCAGGCCACCGCGCGCGGCGTTCACCAACAGA
>JAYZBT010000142.1:0-5276 GCA_036338615.1 Gemmatimonadota bacterium | reverse complement strand
GAGTCCGAAGTGCCCGACTATGCGTCTCCGGTCATCCGCACCGACTGGGCGTTGCGGGGACGGATGCGCCTCGCCGACGGCCTGATAGGCGAGGCCTACCTGGGCAAGTCGTCGCACGAGGTGGAGGACGAGCGAGACGCGTACGAGTTGGAGGGGGGCAGTCGGAGCCAGCAGGGCCTGCGCCTCGCATACAACCGCTCGGGGCTCTGGGCCCGCGGGGAGTATCGGCGATTCGGCGGGGACGACCTGCCCGCCAATCGTATCGACCTCAGCGGCGGCGTGAGCCGTCCGGGTATCGGCGGCGTCTCCGCGGACATGGCGCGCGGGTCCTGGACCGACGTGTCAACGTCCAGCAGCCGGGTACGAGCGTGGAGCGAACCGCTGCTCGGTATTGTTTCGTTGTTCGCGTCACGAGAAGCGGGGACCTACGGGTCCAGAACGACGGCGCTGCTCGAGGCGACTCCCGCTGCCGACTCGACGGCGGAGGAGGGAGGTGAGCCGGCCGAGCCTGAAGAGGAGGTCGCGTCCGTTCCCTTGTTTGGCATCACGGACCGTACCGCCACCCGGTTCGGGGCGACGTTGTCATGGGGGGGGGCGTCCCTCTCTGGGGCCGCGCTGAGCGTCGAGTCGGACTCGTTGATCCCGCTCGGGATCGAACCCGATCGGGGCTCCCCGTTCCTGGCGGGTGCCAAAAGGGCTGGCTGGGAGTTCTGGGGGAGCGTGCCCACGCCTATGCAGGGGCTGAGGTTGCAGGGCTCCCTGCAACAGTGGGACGAGCCGGGGCCGTACTTGCCGGAGCGCATCTACAGAGGTGCGCTCGTCTTCCACCGCGTCTACCTCGACTCGGAAAACTTCGAATTCTGGTGGACCATCGGCGTTCGCGGGAACAGCCCGATGACCGTGCACATACTCGCTGAGGAGGACGACGACGGTCTGCACCCTCTCGAGACCGTGCCATTCTATCAGAACTGGTATGGGCGGATTCAGGTCCGCATCGTGACGGTCCAGATTTTCATCGGCTGGGACAACTTCATTCGCCGAAGGAACCTCCAGAATTTCCCGGGGCGAGTCTTGCCCATCACGCGCACTTGGTACGGCCTACGCTGGACGATGTGGAGCTGAATGTGGAGGTGAGCGTCCGAGGTTACCTTTTTCCGCTCTGTGGAGGTCGCCCATGATCCGGAGTATGACCGGGTACGGAGAGGCCGAGCGGGAATCACCCGCGGGTCGCTTGAGGTTGGAGGTGAAGACGGTCAACCACCGGTTCTTCAATACCAGCATCAAGACGCCATCAGGCTTCGACAAATTTGAACGTGAAATCGCGGAAGCGCTGAAGCGGTACCTGTCGCGGGGCCACATCAGCGCCTTCTTGACCATCGACCGTTCTTCGAAGGCCCACGACTCGACCCCAACCGTCGACCTCACTCGGGCCAAGCAACTGAGGGCCGCGTTGGAGGAACTCCAGTCCGACCTGGATATTCCCGGTGAGGTGGACCTCGCGATGCTCGCGCGCTTCAGCGAGCTCTTCCGTGCGCCTGAGCAGGAGCGGACGGAAGGCGTCGCGACGGATCTGGTCCGAGCGGTCGCAGAAGACGCGGGGCGGGCGGCGCAGGCCTTTCGGGAAGCCGAGGGTGAACGGTTGCGCGCCGATCTGGAGGGGCGCCTTTCCGCCATGACGGAGGCGCTCGACGGGGTCGCACGGCGAGCGCCCGAGCGGCTCGTCGCGGAGCGGGACAGGCTGCGGGAGGCCGTGAAGGAGCTTTCCGAACAAGTCCCGGTCGACGAGGACCGCCTGGCGCGCGAAGTCGCGTATCTGGCGGAGAAGTGGGACATCAACGAGGAGCTGGTCCGCTTCCGCTCGCACATCGAGTTGTTCGCGGAGGCGCTCGCCGGTGACGGTGCCGAACCCGTTGGCAAGCGGCTCGGGTTTCTCGTGCAGGAGATGCACCGGGAGGCCAATACGATCGGGTCGAAGGCGAACGACGCGGAGATTTTCCACGCCTCGGTGAGCCTCAAGGAGGAGGTAGAGCGGATCCGCGAGCAGGTGGAGAACATCGAATGACGCGTGCGGTTCCCGTGGTGTTGGCCGCTCCGAGCGGCACCGGCAAGACGACCCTCGCGCGAGGGCTGGTCGAGGCTTCGGATCGCTTCGTCTTCTCGATCTCGGTCACCACACGCGAGCCCCGGGAGGGCGAGCGGGACGGAGTCGATTATATCTTCGTCAACAGGGACGCATTCGAGGCAATGCGGGACGCCGGAGGCCTCGCCGAGTGGGCGGAAGTTCATGGTCGCTTGTACGGCACGCCCCGCGTAGCCCTTGAGGCAGCGGCCTCGTGTGGCGAGCATATAGTGCTGGACATCGACGTGCAGGGTGCGCGTCAAATCCGAGAGGCGATCCCGGACGCGTTGTTGATCTTCGTCTTGCCGTCTTCGGTCGACGTCTTGATGGCGCGGCTGTCGGGCCGAGGCACGGAGGGGAAGGACGACGTGGCGCTGCGGTTGGAGTCCGCCCTCGCGGAGTTGTTGGCTGCACCCGACTTCGATTATCTGGTGGTCAACGACGATCTCGCGAGTTGTCTAAAAGACATTGAGAACATCGTGGCGGGGTGGCCGGCGGGTGCCGGCGGGTCCGTGCCTTTGGAACACATCGATGTGTTTCGCGCGGGTATTGCGCGAATCCTCGCTGAGAAATACGAGAACTCGAGCAACTAGCAGGTAATTACAGGAGTAACACATGAGGGTTTTCACGCCCGACGAAGTCGCGACCGGCACCGAGAGCAAGTACCTGGGTGTGCTCGTCGCCGCCAAGTATGCACGAGAGCTCAACACGCTCCCGCGGGAATCCATGCCGCTCGGGGAGGAAAAGAAGCTCACGACGCGGGCCCTCGAGGCGCTCACTTCTGGCCAGATCGAGTTCCGTCTCGTAAAACGCCGCCGCAAGGACGAAGGCCTCCCCTCGACTTCTTGATCGGACTCGCTGGGGTAGCCCAGCGAACAGCTCTATGCCGGACCTCCGACTGACGCCTAGACACCCTTGGAAGGGCAGTCGCGTCGTCTTGGGGGTGACGGGCGGAATCGCGGCGTACAAGTCGATCCAGGTCGCGCGTGATCTGACGCGCTTGGGAGCCGAGGTCGACACGATCCTCACCCGATCGGCTCAGATGTTTGTCGCGCCGCTGAGTTTCGAGGGGGTAACCGGCCGCCCCGCACGGACCGATCTGTTCTCCGCCGAGGGAGCCGCGCTTCACCTTCGCTTGGCCAGCGAGGCCGACGTCTTCTGTATCGCACCGGCGACGGCGGACCTCTTGGGGCGAGCGGCTCAGGGGCGCTCGGACGACCTCATCTGTACGACTCTGCTCGCCACCAGAGCGCCGGTCGTGCTCTGTCCGGCGATGAACGACAAGATGTTCTCACACCCGCAGGTCCAGGCGAATCTCGCGCACCTTCGTGATCGGCTTGGCTACACCGTGGCCGGGCCGGCCGACGGCGCACTCGCGGTCGGGGAGGGAGAGGGCCCGGGCCGAATGATCGAGCCCTGGCAGATCGAAGAACACCTGGGTCGCGCGCTCACGCTCGTGGGCTCCTTGACCGGGAAGCGAGTGCTTGTGACCGCCGGGCCGACGCGCGAGGCGCTCGACCCGGTTCGCTATCTGGGGAACCGCTCATCTGGCCATATGGGCTTTGCGATCGCGCAGGCCGCGTGGCGGCATGGCGCGGTGGTCACCTTGGTCTCAGGCTCCACCGCTCTCGAGACGCCCGTTGGTGTCGACTTGATTCCGGTGGAGACGGCGGTCGAGATGTACGAGGCGGTTCAGGGCCTCGTCTCTTCCGCAGACGTCACCGTGTTCGCGGCGGCGGTTGTGGACTTTCGGTCGGTCGAAGTGAACGAGCGAAAGATGAAACGGGCCCAGGCAGGCGATGCGCCGGTGGTACATCTTATGGAGAACCCGGACGTCGCGGCCGGCACCGCGGCTTCTCGCAAGCCGGGCAGTGTCGCGGTGGGATTCGCGCTCGAGACGAACGATCTGGTGGCCAATGCTCAGAAGAAGCTGAAGTCGAAGGGCTTCGATCTCCTGGTGGCCAACGACGCGACCGAGGCCGGTTCGGGCTTCGAGGTCTCCACCAATCGGGTCACGATCCTGTCCAAGGGTGGCGATCCGGAAGAACTGCCGCTCATGAGCAAAGAAGCCGTCGCCGAGGAGTTGATGGAACGTGTGCTCAACCGAATGGACGGCGATCTGTGACCAGCCGCGGCCCTCTGGAAACAGAAACCGCGAGGCTGTTGCGCCAGCGTGCCGAGGTCGGTGCCGGCGACCTCTTCCTGGACGGCCTGACACGGGAAGAGGCGCTCAGGCTCGCGACGGCAGCGGCTACGGGGGGCTCACAGAGCGGCGCAGTCCCGACGCTGCCGGCGTCGTACGCGGCTCTCAGGGACGCGGCGATGGGCTGCACGCTGTGCCGGCTCTCGGAGGAGCGCACGAACGTCGTTTTCTCGGATGGAGCCGAGAACGCACGGCTCATGGTGGTGGGAGAGGCTCCCGGCGCCAACGAGGACAAGACCGGCGTGCCGTTCGTAGGCCAAGCGGGGAAGTTTCTGGACTTGCTGCTGGCCACTGCGGATCTCTCCCGCGAAGAGTCGGTCTACATTTGCAACGTGCTCAAGTGCAGGCCGCCGGCGAACCGGAATCCGATGCCGGACGAGATCGAGCTCTGCTCTCCCTATCTGAAGAAGCAAATCGAGCTCATCCAACCGGAGGCGCTACTCGCTGTGGGGACCTTCGCCGCGCAATTGTTGACCGGTCGACAGAAGATCGCCTTGGGCAAGCTTCGCCAAGAGGTGCACAGTTACGAGGGCGTTCCCCTGGTGGTCACGTACCACCCAGCGGCGCTACTGCGCAATCCGAAGTGGACACGGCCCTTCTGGGACGATCTTCAGCTGCTCAGGCGGATCATGGACAGCGCGTAGGCTGCGTTGTCCGCACGCGCGCCCGTCGACCCATGGGCGCATCCGCACGAGATCGACTACCTTGATCGCCTACTTCTAGCCGAGCCGCATGGAAGCCTCACCGAACTTCCCACAGACCGACTTCGACCGCACCCCTCCGTTCTCGCTCGAAGCGGAGACCGCGGTTCTGGGTGGTATGCTGATGGACCGGGAAGCGGTCCCGAAAGCCGTCGAGCTGCTCAACGAATCCATGTTCTATCGGGAGGCGAATCGACACCTCTACAGGTCGATGGTACGCCTCTTCGAGCGCAGTGACGTGATCGACGTGATC
>JAYZBT010000141.1:0-3189 GCA_036338615.1 Gemmatimonadota bacterium | reverse complement strand
ATACGGCTCGAGCCCCTTCAGATTGTGCTCGATCTCCGCGATCTGTACGTCCGAGAGGGAGTAGTCTCGTCCTCGCTGCGCTCTCGACTTGAAGATGCCCCTCCGCTGTAGCAGATATCGACCCGCCCCGGGGATCTCCTGCTCGCACGTCAGCATCACCAGCAGTCTGCCGTGGATGTCGCGCACTTCGTCCCAGTCGCCGGCGCGCGAGGCGGCCCACATGCGCACGAACACCTCGGCGTACATCGACATTCCACTCACCAGTCCGTCCACGCCCAGCCGCAGATCGTAGGCGAAGTAGCGCCCCCGCATGGCGGAGTACACACGTTGGATCTGGGGCTGCCCGACGAGCGCCGAAATGCGGTCGAAGACTGGCTGCGACTCTTCTTTTACGTACCCCAGGTGCGGATAGCGGCTCGCGAGTTCCAGGATCAGCTCGGTCTCGAACTCGAGCCCGGGCAGATTGGGTGTCGTCTGGATCATGACCGGCCGCGACGTGACCTCCGCCAACGCCCCGTAGTACTGCCGGTAGTCGTCGAGAGAGCTCCCCACCTTGGGCGGCATCGCGATCATCATGTCAGGCTCGAGCGACTCGGCGAAGGTGGCCAACTTCACCATCTCCCGCGTCCCGTTCTGCTGCACGCCCAGCACGAGCGTCATCGAACGGCCGCGGTTCGCACCGGCGAGCACCTGCATGCCCCGCTTGATCTCTTCGGTTGTGAGCCTGGTGTAGTCGCTCGAGTTCTGCGGCCAGACAAGCCCGTGCACGCCAGCTGTGTCCAGCCACTCCACTTGGAAGGCGAGGTCGTCGTAGTCCACCGCGCCCGAGTCGGTGTAGGGAGTCGACAGAATGACGAAGATGCCACGCATGTCTGCGGCTGGGACTGCCGGACCACGGTCGGTTCGTCTTGCGTCGAGGGGAACCGCGGACAACCCGCGGGCGCCGATCAACTGCGAAGTGACCACGGCGGATCCCATGAGCTTGAGGCTGTCGCGACGGGTGTAGGTCTTGTTCACGGGACGGTCCCCCTTGTGCTCGAAATCGACAGGACCCCATCTCTATGATCCAGGATCGGGATCAGGGTAACTGCCCCAGACCCACTCGGGCCATCCCGTAGCTCCGTCGAGCTCCGTTGAGCCCTGTGGAGCCGAGTCGCCCCCAACCGCACAACGAGAAGAGAGCGCCTTGTCCGCCGCCACGTCCGTACGGGTTTTCGAGCGAGTGATGGTCGCGAATCGCGGCGAGATCGCCATCCGAGTCTTCCGCGCGTGTACCGAGCTCGGGAAGCGAACCGTGGCCGTATACAGCGAGGAGGATTCGCTGGCGCTCCACCGTTACAAGGCCGACGAAGCGTACGTGCTGCCGTCCGACCTCGGGCCGGTCCAAGCCTACCTGGACATCGATGCGATCGTGGCGCTGGCGGTCGCGAAGCAGATCGACGCCATTCATCCCGGCTACGGCTTTCTTGCCGAGGACGCGGACTTCGCTCGCCGCTGCGCGGAGCAGGGCATCGTTTTCATCGGACCGTCCCCGCATCAACTCGACCTGTTCGGTGACAAGATTCGCGCTCGGGAGCTGGCGCTCGACGCGGGCGTTCCGGTGGTGCCGGGCACCGCCGATTCGGTGACGGACGAAGAGGCCCTGTCATTCGCCAACGAGTCGGGATATCCGGTTATGGTGAAGGCCGTGTCGGGAGGCGGCGGTCGAGGCATGCGCATCGCTCGAAGCGCAGAAGAGCTCCAGCGGGTGCTTGCGGTCGCACGCCGCGAGGCGACCGGTGCATTCGGGAAGGGGGACATCTACGTCGAGAGACTGGTCCGGAACCCGCGCCACATCGAGGTTCAGATTCTGGCGGACGGGCACGGTCGCGTAGAGCATCTGTGGGAGAGGGACTGCTCGATCCAGCGTCGCCATCAGAAGGTGGTGGAGACGGCCCCTGCGCGGGGCTTGGACCCTCAGATCCGCAACAGAATCTGCACTTCGGCGAGGGACCTCATGATCCACGCCGGCTATCAGGGTGCTGGAACCGTCGAGTTCCTGCTGGAACCAGGCGGCGACTTCTACTTCATCGAAGTGAACCCTCGCATCCAGGTGGAGCACACGGTCACCGAACTCGTGATGGGTATCGACCTCGTACAATCCCAGATCCGGGTCGCCGAGGGGCATTCGCTCGCGGCGATGGGGATTCCCGACGTGATGCCGGAGCCGAGCGGGTATGCAATCGAGTGCCGCGTGACCACGGAGGACCCGGAACACGACTTTCTGCCCGACACCGGAAAGATCACCCACTACCGCTCACCAGGAGGATTCGGCGTTCGGCTCGATGGAGCCACCGCCTTCACCGGAGCGGACGTAAGCCCTCACTACGACTCACTGCTGGTGAAGGTCTGCACGCACGCCACGCGGTTCGAGGACGCGATCCGCAAGATGCACCGCGCCCTCCTGGAATTCCGGATCCGGGGTCTCAAGACCAACCTCCGGTTCCTGGAAAACGTGGTCACGCATCCCGAGTTCGAAGCCGGGAGCACGCACACGGGCTTCATCGCGGCACACCCCGAACTCCTGGATTTCCGTCCTAGGCAGGACAGGGGGACCCGTCTGCTTCGCTACATCGGCCATATCGCGGTGAACGGCCAGATCGAGGGTCCGAAGTCTACGAGCTTGCCCAGGCCCGACTTCAGGACTCCGCCGATGCCGCCGCCCGAGCCAGGTTGGAGGCCCCCGACCGGCACCTTCAAGCAGATCCTGGACTCGGACGGACCAGAAGCGGTGGTAGCGGGTCTTCGGGATCAAAACCGGGTGCTCTTCACCGATACGACCTTTCGCGACGCACATCAATCGCTACTCGCGACGCGCATGAGGAGTTTCGACCTGCTCAGGATCGCGAGAGACACCGGCCGGCTGGCACCCGACCTCTTTTCCATGGAGGTCTGGGGAGGTGCGACGTTCGACACTTCCTATCGTTTTCTGAGAGAGGATCCGTGGCGGCGGCTCGGCCAACTTCGCGAACAGGTTCCCCACGTCCTGTTTCAGATGCTTCTCCGAGGCCAGAGTCTCGTGGGCTACTCGGCGTACCCGGACAACGCGGTGAACATGTTCGTGAAGGAGGCGGCGGACACCGGAATCGATGTCTTCCGAATCTTCGACTCCATGAACTGGATGCCGAACATGCAGGTGGCGATCGACGC
>JAYZBT010000140.1:0-17465 GCA_036338615.1 Gemmatimonadota bacterium | reverse complement strand
AGGCCCGGGGCGATGCGTTCGACCTCGCCCAGCACCGCCACTCCCATGTATTTGTCGCGATCGATGCCGAGCAAGCCCTCGGCGGCGGGGTTGGCGTAGGCCAACCGCCCCGCTCCGTCGACCGTCATGACACCGGTCGCGAGGTTGGCCAAGATGTCGCCGGTATCCAGTCGCAACTGCTTCAGTTCGGACTCGATGGCGCCGAGCGCCTGTCCCGTGTGGCGGAGCCGGTCTCCCACGACTCCGGTCACGAGCGCCACGAGGGTGAAGAGTCCGATCTGGAGCGCCAGCTCCAAGGTGAATGTCTCGCCGAAGCCCCACACCAGGTCGGCGAGGTACGTGATGCTCACCAGCGCACCGATCAGCGCACCGCCACGCAGGGGCAACAACAGAGCCCCCGAACTGATGACGAGCACGTAGACGAAGAAGAAGTTGCTGTCCGTCCCCCCGGTTACGTGTACGATTCCGGTCACGAGCGCGATGTCGAGAACGACCTGCGAGTAAAGGAAGTTCTCTCCCGGCTCGCGCCCGACGATGTGGGTGTACCAGAAGGAAGCCGACGTCACGAATAGCGCGACAAGGAACGACACGACGGCGATGAGCGTGGTCGCCGAAGTAGTGCCGAACCATTCCACGAAGGCACCCGCGAGAATACCCGTCACGAGGGTGAGCCTGCCCAGGTACAGCCAGCGCAGCACTTCCTTACGGGACGGCAAACGGTATTGGCCCGGGTGGGGACGGAAAGAAGTCATCTCAGCCACGGTGGTCGTCTCCGGGAGACCGCGGGAAGGTCGGCAAGAGCGACAGGTCCCCGCTTCAGATCACTGAAGGTAGACAACAGTTCGCATTATGCAATGTGTGAGCCTTCGCATAATGCGAGATACGACTATTTGCGTGCGGGCCGCAGGTCGGAGGTCGCGGCGATCAGGTCGCGCATGCGGCGAAGCTGCCTCTGGATGACCTCGAGCGACTCGCGGGCCTCCTCGTCCTGCTCATCGAAGAGCAGGAGTTGCACCTCGGCGAGGGCCGAAGTGAGCGGATTGTTCAGGTCGTGGCGTGCCCGAGCGACATCCACCAGCACGCCATGGAGGTCCATGAGCACTCCCTTGCTCTCGGCTGGCGCTTGGGCGAAAGAAGCGACTTCGGCACTGGAGTTGGCGAGTCCGAAACCCAGTGTGCACACCATCACCGCGTCACCCGCCTCTCCGCCCCCCTAGATCACTGCGAACGTCCAGCCCGCTCCGGCCTCGCCGACTCGGTGGGCCAGAGACAGGATGTCCGACCCCTCGATGGTATCCCGGTCGACGAGCACCAGCCCCGGATCCCTCTCGTCCAGGGCGCCTAGAGCCGCCACGGACTCGATACGATGAACCGGTTCCGCGAGTTCATCTTAAGAGAGCAACTGGTTGCGGGCGCCGGGCGGCGCCACCAGGTAGACTGAGAATGGCATTGAAGCCTCATGGGTTCGGTGGTGCTGGCCGCACGGTAGGGTCCTTCACAGATTGTCGTCCATGCCCAGCCGAGAGCCCGACCTCGTGGCCCCCGACGATAACCCGGCGACGCTGCCGAGCCCAGCGTCTCTGATGGCGACGAGAGCACTCGGCACGACCCTGCTCCTGTTCGCATTCGTCCCGTTCCACAGACTGCTGGATCCAGCCCTGACCGGACCGGCCGGGTCCGCTACGGGTGCAGCGGCCGAAGCCGCTTGGAGCGCTGGCGTCTTTGGGGCGATGATCGTTGCAGGCATTGCACTCCTGATGTCTCGCCTGGTGCCGATCGGCCGCGTCGCCGGGGGTGTGCGCCCTCTGTTGGAACTGCTCGAACGGCCGCGACGGTCCGCATACGCGCTCTCCTTGGGCGTGCTTTCCTTCGGGCTCTCCGCCTGGATCGCCGGAGTCCTGTTCGATCAGCTCCCCACCTCCGTGGACGCGATGGTGCAGCTGCTGCACGCGCGGGCCCTGGTGGCCGGCGGACTGGCACTTCCGGTCGGCGCGGAAGCGGCCTGGGCGGTGCAGAACGGGCTCATGACGCCGTCCGGGTGGGTATCGATCTACCCACCGGGCCACACCGGCCTGCTCGCCGTCGGGCTCCGACTCGGTGCAGCCTGGCTCGTCGGTCCCATCGCGGTCGGGGTCGCGACCGGGGCGATCGCAGCCGCCCTCGAGCGACTGTTGGCGAGCGTGCGCTTGGCCCGCCTCGCCGCCCTGCTGGTCGCGTCGAGTCCATTCTGGCTCCTCATCGGCGGCACGCATCTGAGTCACACGAGCGCGGCGGCGGGCGCCGCGCTCGCGCTGTGGACGGCGCTGTTGGCGCGCGACGGGTCCGGGAAATGGGCGCTCGCGACCGGCGCTTCGGTCGGCCTGTTCGTGCTCGCCCGTCCTTGGGTGGGCATCGTGACTTCGTGTGCCCTTCTGCTGTCGGTCTGGTTACCCCCGATGTGGAGCAGACGTGAGACGCTGCGCTGGGGCGCCCACCGAGTCGCGATGACCCTCGCCGGGGGGGCCCCGTTCGCATTCCTTCTGTTCGCGTGGAACCAACGACTGTTCGCACAGCCGCTCACGGTCGGCTATTCGGTCGCGTTCGGGCCGTCCCACGGGCTGGGCCTGCACGTCGACCCTTGGGGCAATCGCTATGGATTGCTCGAGGCGCTGGCCTACTCCGGGGCGGATGCGGTTCAGCTGGGAGCACATCTGCTCGAGACCCCGCTGCCGGCCCTCGCGATGATCGGCCTGGCGCTGCTTCTCGGCGTCCTTCCCCGGGGGGCTGGTGTGCTTTGCGTGTGGGCGGGCGCGGCGGTTCTGGCGAACGCGCTCTACTGGCATCACGGGGTGCACATGGGGCCGCGCATGCTCTACGAAAGCTCGCCGGCATGGGCCGCGCTATTCGCGATCGCGGTGGTCTCCCTGGCGGGGCCGGGGTCGGCACCGGCTCCCCCAGGGCGGTCTCGAGACTTCTTGGCGTGGGCAGCCGTTCTGTCCTTGCTGGGAGCCGTCGCGCTCGCCCCCGGAGTCGTGCGAGGATACGCGACACCGCCGGCGGCAACCGCAGTCGCCACCATGCCGACCGGCACCGTCGATGCCAGCATCGTCTTCGTCCACGGAAGCTGGGCGTCGCGCGTGAGCGCACGCCTCGCGAGCACCGGCATGCGAAGGGACTCGATCGAGACCGCGCTGCGGCGAAACGACATCTGCGTCGTGCACGGATACGCACTCGCCAGGGCCGCGGGCACGAGCCCACCGACCGAACTGGATTTCGAGGCGCTGCCCGGGACGCCCGGTTCTCTCACCCTACGCGAGCTCTCGTCCGGCAACCTCGTCCGAGTAGCGCCGTCTCGTGTTCCTACGGCGTCTTGCGGGCGGGAAGCGCGGGCCGATCGCCTGGGCTCGATCGAGTTGGAGCCTCTTCTTTGGCAGGCTCCCCCTCTTCAGGACGTCTCCGTCATGGTGGCGCGGGACCTGGGACCGTTGGACAACGCTCGCTTGCTCGAGGATCTGGGCCGCACGCCCTACCTCTACGTGGAGATCGAGGGAGTACCGAGCCTCATGGAGTACGCAGCCGGTATGGAGTTGCTCTGGGGAGCGGCTAGTCCGGCCGGGGGATAGAAACGACCTGCCCGAGCTTGGAATAATTGGGGCCCCAAAGTCTGCCGACCGGTCGAAGCGCCTCCGCGTCGACGCAGAACGTGCCTTCCACGAAGTCGAGGTCCGGGTCGAGGCGGAGTCCGACCACGCGGCCGATGATGAGCGTATTAGCGGAGTCTCCGAGGGAGACCTCGTTTTCCAGCTCACACTCCATGACCGCGGGGCAACCGTGAACGAAGGGTGCGTCGACACGCTCCGACGCCATAGCCTCCAGCCCCGCCAGACCGAACTCATCCACGGCAGGCGCCACGTTGGCGGACGTAGTATTCATCGCCTCCAAGAACGGCTCGCTCACGACGTTCGCGCAAAAGGCGCGATGGCTCCGAATGTTGACGAGCGTGTCCTTGAGCTCCGGCCCTCGCCTGCCGATCGACACGCCCACCAACATCGGGCTCGAAGAGAGCGCGTTGAAGTAGCTGAAGGGAGCCAGGTTGGGCTGCTCGTTCGGACCCCACGTCGAGATCCACCCGATGGGCCTCGGCACGACGATCGAAGTGAGCAACTGGTACCGCTCGAGACCCGAGATCTCGTCGGCGTCGATACGCACGGCTCTTCGTTCGCTACCCGGCTCGCCAGGCGTCACCGGCTCCCAGGGACGTCCAGCACCTGCCCCGCGTAGATGGTGCTGCCCCGTATTCCGTTCTTTTGCTTGAGCACGTCGACGGTCGTGCCGTGCGTGCGTGCGATGGTCCAGAGCGAATCGCCGGACCGTACGGTGTAGGCCACCTGCACGACCCGCCGAGACGAGCGCGTCTTGATGCGCTCCACGTAGGACGCATAGGGTTTGGGGAACAGCGCGATGTGATAGTGCGCGGGGTATCGCTCCCGGGTCGCCTCGAGCACTCCCGCGCGCTCCAAGTCGAGCAGGACACCTTCCAGCCAACGACGACACGTGCGATTTCGACTATAGCGCAGATCGACGGCCATCCCCGTCGGATGCACGGAGCGCGACGACGCATTGCGTGGCTGCCGGGTCGTAGGCCGGGTGAGGCTCGTCACCACCAACGGCTCTCCGCACGCGGTCCGATACTGGCCCGAAAGCCGCTCGACGAAGAGCGCCACCTCGGGCCTGGTGTACGGGAAAGAAACCGCGTGGAACTGGAAGTTCCGCCCGGGTCGAAGGCGAACCAGCCACTCCTGAGACGCGAAGTACCGGACCCGCTCGGCGGTATCGATGAACGTGAAGTCGTGCTGACGAGCGACCCGGTTTTGACGATCGAGCGACGCGGCCGAGCCCCTCAACGTCTGACTCGACGCGGGCAGTGCAGAGAGCGCCACGACGCAGGCCGCGAAGGCAAAGCTTCGCACGGTCGACCCGGCTCCCATCGTCATCGCATACGCTCGCTCGTTCCGGCTCTCGTCATTCACATCCCGAATCCAATATATGACGTTCGACCGGTCGGTCCCTCATGGACCGCCTGCACACATATGTAAACATATGTTTCCCATGGCACAAGCCAGCGCGCTGCGCTATGTCCAGCCGTCTCCCAGCCCTCACTCCGCCGTCAGTCGAACGCCGCGCCGTAGCCCGCGGCCACGACGTCCCAGTTCACCACGCTCCAGAACGCCGCCAGGTAGTCCGGCCGCCGGTTCTGGTAGTTCAGGTAGTAGGCGTGCTCCCACACGTCGACACCCAAGATCGGCGTCATGCCCTGCATGACCGGGCTGTCCTGGTTCGCGGTCGAGAAGCACTGCAAGCCCTCGCTCCCGTCGACACACAACCAACCCCAGCCAGACCCGAACTGTCCACCAGCCGCCGCCTGGAACTGAGCTTTGAAGTCGCCGAGAGAACCGAACGTCATGTCGATCGCGGCCGCCAAGTCCCCGGAGGGCTCGCTGGCTCCGCCTGGCGTCATGACCCTCCAGAAGAGCGCGTGGTTGACATATCCGCCACCGTTGTTCCGCACCGCGCCTTGGACCGACGCCGGAAGCCCATCGAGCCCGGCCAGCAGGTCATCGGCAGACTTGTCATGCAGGTCGGGATGGCCTTCGAGGGCCGCGTTCAGCTTGCTCGTGTAGCCGGCGTGGTGCTTGCCGTGATGGATCTCCATCGTGCGCGTGTCGATATGGGGCTCGAGCGCATCGTGAGGGTATCCGAGCTCGGGGAGAACGAAGGGATAGGCCATCTGGTATGGCTCCTTGGCTTTGGCGTTGTTGGGACGGAGATTGTACCCCTCACGGTTCCACTCAGCAAACAGCGCCAGCGCCGGCTCCATTTTGCCCCAATCAGCCCCTGAACGACGGATCCTGCTGGTGGACTGTGATGCCTTCTTCGTGCAAGTGGCCCGGCTCGAGGACCCGCATGGAGCGGGCAAGGCGCGACTCCTGATCGTAGGCGGCTCCCCGACGGGGCGAGGGGTCGTCACCTCCGCTTCGTACGATGCACGGGCCTTCGGGGTACGCTCCGCGATGCCGACCGCCCATGCCCTGCGCTTGTGCCCCGACGCCACAGTCGTAGGCGTATCGCGGGGCGCGATCAGTGCCCGCAGTCGCGCGGTAAAGGAGGTGCTCGAGGAGCTGTCCCCGGTGGTTCAGGCCGCGTCGGTCGACGAGTTCTATCTCGATCTGAAGGGGACCGAGCGGCTCTTCGCGAACGAGAGCTTCGAGCAGAGCGCGTGGCGCATCCGCGAAACCGTGCTGGCGCGGACGGAGATTTCCGTGTCGCTCGGAGGTGGTACCCGCCGGGTCATCGCCAAACTCGCGACCAACTTCGCCAAACCCGCTGGGGTGCATATCGTGCCCGCCGGGGAAGAAGAGGCGTTCCTGCGCGGACTCGACCTAGCCGACCTACCGGGGGTCGGCCCCTCATTGGTCGAGGCCCTCGCGAAGCGAGGGCTCGTTCGTGTCGAAGATGCCTACCACGTACAGGTCGAGTGGCTACAACGCTGGTTCGGTGAGCACCGGGGGGCGTGGTTGTACCGCCGCATCCGCGGAGCCGACTCCAGCGAGGTCGATCCACATGAGCGCCGAAAGTCGATCTCCTCCGAGCGGACGTTCTCGCAAGACGTGGACGACGATGAGGAACTTGGTCGGCGGCTGATCCAGCAATCCGGATCCGTGGCGGGTACCATGCGCCAGAGTTCGTTTCGGGCGAAGACGATCACCGTGAAGCTCCGGGACCACGACTTCAAGACGCGGCAGCACAGCCGAACCGTGCCCGAGCCGATCGAGTCCGATCATGCCATCTACCGCGTGGCGAAAGAATTGCTCGCCCAGCTCCGGAAGAACCGGCGTGTGCCCGCGCGGCTGTTGGGCGTCGGCCTCAGCGGACTCGTACCGTCGCAGGACGCGTCGCAGTTGGGACTCTTCGCGGAACCGATCGCGGGAGAGACCGATCGGGAGCGAACGGTGTCGCGCACGGTCGATGAACTCAGGGACCGCTTCGGTCGAGAGGCCGTCATGCCGGGCCGGCTGGTGAAGCCCGAACGAGCGGCAAGAACCCCCGGAGACGGAAGGGAATGAGCAAGGCGCGGAAGGGAGTGATGGGTGGTGGGCCCACGCAAGGCATCTCCGGCATCTGGCCCGCTACCAAGCCACTCATCGGGATGGTGCACCTGCTCCCCCTCCCTGGCGCGCCCAGATGGGACGGGTCGATGTCCGCCGTGCTCGATCGTGCCGAGCGAGACGCAACGGTGCTGCAAGACGCGGGCTTCCACGGCGTCCTGGTCGAGAACTTTCTCGACGCCCCATTCTTTGCGCAGTCCGTCCCAGCCGAGACGGTGGCCGCCCTGACCGCAGCCGTGCTGCGAGTCGTCGATTCGGTTTCACTGCCAGTGGGAGTCAACGTGCTGCGAAACGACGCGGCGGCGGCGCTCGCGATCGCGGGGGCGACCGGAGCATCCTTCATGCGCGTCAACGTGCACACGGGCTCGATGTACACAGACCAGGGCCTCATTGAGGGACAGGCCGCGGCTACGCTCCGGCGTCGCGCGGATCTGGGCTTGGGCGTGCGCATCCTCGCCGACGTGCACGTCAAGCACGCGTCCCCCCTTCCGGGGTCCACGCTGGGGACGAGCGCCGCGGACACGTGGCATCGGGGGCTCGCCGACGCTCTGGTGGTGAGCGGATTCGCCACCGGTCAGGGCACGAACGCGGACCACCTCCGTGAGATGCGCCGGGCCGTGCCCGACGCGACGCTCCTGGTGGGAAGCGGCCTCGGCTCAGACACCGCGCCCGAGCTACTCGAGCTGGCCGACGGCGCGATCGTGGGTACTTCCGTGATGAACGAGCGACGGCCCGGCACCGGAATCGATCCGGACCGGGCCGCCGCCTTCATCGCGGCCGTCAGGGGCTGAGTCGCCCTTAGTCGCCGCCGCCAGCCCCAGCCCCGGTCTTTTCCCAAGGCTTGCGCTCGAAGTAGCTCTTGGTCTCTTCCACCACCACGGGAGCCAGCAACAGCAGCGCGATCAGGTTCGGCCAGATGACGATGGAGAGCGCGACGTCGCCAAGCGCCCAGATCACCGCCAGAGGCAGTGCGGCACCCATGTAGTGAGCTCCGAGGTAGACGAGTCGATACGGCCAGAGAGCCTTCTGCCCGAACAGGTAGTGGGCGCATCGATCTCCGTAGTAGCTCCAGGAGATCGCCGTCGAAATACCGAAGAGCAGCACGCCGAAGACCACGATGTAATGGCCCCAGTCCCCGAGCGGCTGCAGCCCGCGCCTAAACGCCGCGGAGGTGAGTGGGGCGGCGTTCTCTACCGCATCACCGTAGAGCGAGGAGTACGAAGAGCCGTTGGCCGCCACCGCTTCTGCGCGTTCCGGATATACGGTTCCGGTGAAGAGCTGCGTCTGCGCTTCGTCGGTATACAGCGTTTCGACACCAGCTTCGTGCCACGAGACGAGAGGTGCCCCAGGTCCGGAATTCACGTGCCGGCCATTGTCGATTGCGATCTCCGCAGGAGGAGTGACCCCCTCGGACCGATTGCTCGCCGTAACCGTGGTGTACGTGATGTCGCCGCCCCCAAGCGTCAGTTCGGTGGGGAAGCGATCCGTGTACACGCCCGTCATGATGATGACGATACCGGTGAACGAGCAGATGATGATGGTGTCGATGAACGGCTCCAGCAGCGCAACCACTCCCTCCGAGACGGGCTCGTCCGTCTTCGCCGCCGCATGGGCGATGGGCGCGGAGCCCTGCCCAGCTTCGTTGGAGAACAAGCCGCGACGGACCCCCCACATGAGCGTGATCAGGAAGACGCCGACGCCCACGCCGGCGACCCCGGCCTGCGGATTGAAAGCCTCGGAGAAGATCGTGCCGATCGCGCCCGGGAGCGCCCCGATGTTTAGCACGATGATGACCAGGGCGCCGAACACGTAGATGGCCGCCATGAGCGGCGCCAAGAACGCGGTGACTTTCCCGATGCGAGTGATGCCACCCAGGATTACGGCGGCGACCACGACCACAGTGAATCCGCCGGTAAGCCACGTGGGAATCGAAAACGAGTCGAACATCTGGTCGGCCACCGTGTTGGCCTGCACGGCGTTGCCTGTGAGAAAGGCCGTGAAGCCCAGCATGACCGCAAAGAAGATCGCCATAGGCTTCCAGCGCGGCCCGAGGCCCTTCTCGATGTAGTACATCGGGCCGCCGGCGACCCTACCTACCGCGTCCACGACGCGGTATTTCTGCGCCAACGTGACCTCGGAGAACTTGGTGGCCATCCCCAAGAAGGCGGTCACCCACATCCAGAACAGCGCGCCCGGGCCGCCGTAGTGAATGGCCATCGCTACGCCGGCGATATTTCCGATGCCCACGGTGGCCGAAAGCGCAGTCGTCAACGCCTGGAAGTGGGACACGTCCCCCGGGTCGTCAGGATCGTCATACTTGCCGGACGTGACTCCGAAGCCGTGTCCCAGCCTCGACAGTTGCACGAACCCCGTTCGCAACGTGAGGTAGAATCCGGTACCCAGGAGAAGGATCACCATCAGTGGAATCGTCTCGCCCCCGACGCTGGGGCCGATGTTGATGATGTACGTGTTGGCGAAGTCGACTACGGCCTGTAGCCAGTCCATGCGCTGTTCCGTTTTGGGCGGGTGACGACCCGGGTTCGATTGGTCCCGAGATCGAGGGCGTCGAAGAATGTCCTTCGCCGTCGACCGGAGCAAGCCGAGGCCCCCTTGCCGCGAATCGGCGGACATACATGTTTGTATTCGTATCCATGAATATTATTACTATGCCGATCCTCGACCATCTCAGTGCGCTCGGTGACGAGACGCGAACGCGCATACTCGCCCTGCTCGAGCAGAGTGAACTCACGGTCTCCGAGCTGTGCACCGTCCTGCAGATGCCTCAGCCGAACGTCAGCCGGCACCTCAAAACCCTGAGCTCCGAGGGTTGTCTGCTGGCGCGCGCCGAAGGGCGCAGTCGCCACTACCGACTCGCCCCTACTCTGGATCCCGCCGCGCAGGAACTCTGGGCGCTCGTGCGAACAGAGGTCGGTGGGCGCGGGATCTACGCGACCGACGCCGAACGGGCCCACACCGTTCTGGATGACCGCCGGCGCAGGTCGTCTGCGTTCTTTGCCGACGCCGCCGAGCGCTGGGACGACCTACGAACGGAGCTGTTCGGCGCATCGGCCTCGTTCGCGCCGCTGCTGGGCTTGCTCGACCCCGACTCCATCGTTGGAGACCTGGGCGTCGGCACCGGCGCGTTCTCCGAGATGCTCGCCCCTTTCGTCAAGCGGGTCGTAGGCATCGACCGATCCGAGGAGATGCTCGCCGCCGCCCGGCACCGGCTCGACGTCGCCGCCAACATCGAGCTTCGCCACGGAGAACTCGAAGAGCTACCGATCTCCGACGGCGAGTTGCACGTCGCGTTTCTCGCTCTGGTGCTTCACTACGTGGTCGATCCCGCCCTCGTATTGCGGGAAGTACATCGAGCGCTCACACCGGGCGGCCGGGTCGTGATCGTCGATATGCGCGCGCACGAGCGCGGTCACGGATACGCCGAGGAGATGGGCCACGTTTGGCCAGGCTTCGAACTCGAAACCGTCCATCGATGGCTGCGGGATGCCGGCTTCGAGACGCCCCGCGTTCAACCGCTACGTCCGGATCCAGTCGCATCGGGTCCCCTGCTCTTTCTCGCGTCAGCGGCTCGCTCCTGAGGCGGCTGATGCATCCGACACTCATCCCTATCGTCACCCTACTCGCCTGAGAGGAACCCATGACCGATACCGCAGTGCTATCCGAGCAACAGGAACGGGCTACCGGCCCCGCATTCAAGGTGAAGGACCTGTCCCTCGCGGAGTGGGGCCGGAGTGAGATCCGGCTGGCGGAGCACGAGATGCCGGGCCTCATGGCGGCGCGCGCGGAGTATGGCCCGGCACAGTCGCTCGCCGGCCTCAAGGTCGCGGGGTCCCTACACATGACCGTGCAGACCGCGGTGCTCATCGAGACCCTCGTGGATCTCGGAGCCGACGTGCGCTGGGCTTCGTGCAACATCTTCTCGACACAGGATCACGCAGCGGCGGCGATCGTGGTGGGACGTGAGGGCACCGTCGAGGCGCCGACGGGTGTCCCCGTATTCGCATGGAAGGCCGAGACGCTGGAAGAGTACTGGTGGTGCACCGACCAGATGCTCACTTGGCCGGACGGATCGGGTCCAGACCTGATCGTCGACGATGGCGGTGACGCCACGCTGCTCCTGCACAAGGGCTCCGAATACGGGACCGCGGACCGCGTGCCAGACTTCGACGCAGACTCCGAGCCGGCCGAATGGGGCGTCATCCTCGACTTGCTGCGCACCACCCTTTCCGACGATCCCGGCAAGTGGGCGCGCGTCGCATCCACCGTGCGCGGCGTCTCCGAGGAGACAACGACGGGCGTGCACCGCCTGTACGAGATGGAAGAAGCCGGAACGCTTCTCTTTCCCGCCATCAACGTCAACGACTCGGTCACGAAGTCGAAGTTCGACAACCTCTATGGGTGCCGTCATTCGGTCATCGACGGACTCAACCGCGCGACCGACGTCATGCTGTCCGGCAAGTCGGCGATGGTGCTCGGGTACGGGGACGTGGGCAAGGGGTGCGCCCAGGCACTCAAAGCGCAGGGTGCGCGGGTCAGCATCGCCGAGGTCGACCCCATTTGTGCGCTGCAGGCGACGATGGAGGGCTACTCTGTCGTAACCATGGAGGACGTGCTCGAGACGACCGACGTCTTCATCAGCGCCACGGGAAACAAAGACATCATTACGGCAGCTCACATGTCCAAGATGAAGGACAAGGCGATCGTCGCGAACATCGGACACTTCGACAACGAGATCGACATGGTCGGTCTGGAGAAGTGGCCTGGTGTCGAACGAAAGGAGATCAAGCCGCAGTATCACGAGTGGACGTTCCCGGACGGGCACTCGGTGCTGATCCTCGCCGAGGGGCGCTTGATGAACCTCGGCTGCGCCACCGGCCACCCCAGCTTCGTCATGTCCGCGAGCTTCACGAACCAGGTCCTCGCTCAGATCGAGCTCGCACACAATGACAGCTACGAGAAGAAGGTGTACGTGCTGCCGAAGCACCTCGACGAGAAGGTAGCTCGACTGCACCTCGACAAGCTCGGAGCCAAGCTCACCGTGCTCTCGGACGAGCAGGCGGCCTACATCAACGTGCCGAAGGACGGACCCTACAAGCCGGAGTACTACCGGTACTGAGCACGAACGGAGACTAAGGTCCCGTCCCGGAGGGTGTGGCGCTACGTCGGCCTCCTCCGGGGCGGGCCGCATTCCGAAGGAAGCCGCATGGGAGAAGCGAAGGGCACGCATAGGTGGTTGTTGGCGTCGCTCGTCGCGGTCGCGGCCTTCGTGACGTACCTGCCCTCGCTGGCCAATGGGTACGCCGAGGACGACGTCATTTTCGTCGAGGGGGACGCTCGCCTTCGCACCTGGGAGAGCTTGCCCGAGCTGGCCTTCGAGCGCTACCACACGGAGTCGACCGCGGAGCGTTCGGTATACCGACCCGTGACAACGCTCAGCTACTTCGCTTCCTGGCAGCTCGGCCGCGGCCACCCCTTCGCGTTCCACCTGCTGAACGTGCTCGCACACGTGGCCGCGACGCTGCTGCTGATGTCGATACTCGTTCGGCTCGGTATCGGCGTGACGGTCGCATCGCTCGCCTCGTTGGTTTTCGCGGTGCATCCCGTCCACGTCGAGGCGGTGGCGAACGTAGTAGGGCGAGCCGATATCCTGATGACGCTCTTCTGTCTCTTGGGCGTACGGCTTTGGCTCGCTGGGAGCGTGCCGATCTGGGCGCGAATCGGTGGCGTGTCACTCGCCTACCTCTTCGCTGTCGGAGCCAAAGAGAACGGGTACGTGCTGCCGATCCTGATTCTGTTGATGGAACTGATCCGCCCCCAAGCCCAAGACGATCCATCCGCGGGAGTGCCACCCGACGACCCGCGCTCCAAGGTGCGCGCGCTGGCCGCGCGCGCTGGCCGCTGCGGTCCGCTGCTTGCGGCCATGGCCCTGGCCTTGGCGAGCTACCTGATCGTGCGGACAGCGGTGCTGGGCGCCGTGGTACAGTTGGATGTGGCCGCGTACATCGCGGTACTGCCGGAGGCGCTGCGACGCACGACGGGCGTGGCCAACCTGTCCGAGGCCGCACGCCTCCTCGTCTTCCCGAGCGATCTGAGCGCCTATTACGTGCCCGCGGTTCTCAACCCGGCCGGCCTTGGCGACCTCAGGTTCTGGTCAGGGGTCGCGCTCTGTATCGGTTGTGGGGCTCTGATCGCGGTGACGAGGCGACGCCGGCCAGCGGGGCCCTGGGTCCTTCTGGCCTTCGGCTGGATCGCGGCGAGCTACCTGCTGCTCACGAACCTCGTCGTCCCGCTCCCGATGTGGATCGCCGAGCGCACGCTCTACCTACCGAGCGTGGGGGTGAGCCTGTTGCTGGTCGCGGCGCTCGAGCAAGTCAGGCTCCACCGCGGAAGTCGCTCGCTCAGAGCGCTGGGCGGCGCGATCGTGATCCTGTCTGCCCTGGGGGCCTGGCACTCCTGGCAGTATTCGAAGGTGTGGCGAAGCAGTGACGCGCTCTACGCCGACCATGTGGAGCGCCACCCGGAGTCCTTTCGGGCCCAGTGGTGGACCGGGAGGAAGCTCGTCGAAGCCGGCGACATCGAAGGCGGCCTGGTCTGGCTCGGTCGGGCCGTCGAGCTGAACCCGAACGGTGTGAGGGTGACGCTGGAATACACCCGGGCCCTGCTGCTGGTGCAGCGAAGCGGCGAGGCGGAAGCCCTGATGCGGCCCATCTCTCCCAGGCTACACCCGTCCGTTTCGGTCTACCTCGCCCAGAGCCTCATTTTCCAGGATCGACTGCCCGAAGCGTTGCGGGTCGTAGCGATCGGGCTCGAGTCCTTCCCGACGGACGAGCGATTGATCGAGCAGCAGCGGTTGTTGGACGAGGGCCGATAGCCGCTACGTGACCAGCAGTCGCGCGGCGACCAGTAGTCAGCCAGCGACCAGCAGTCGAATCGCGAAGAGCACGACCATCGTGGTGACGACCCCTCGCACCCATTTCTGGCCCTTGAGCACCTGCAGTCGAACACCCAAGAGTGCGCCCAAGAAAGCGCCCACCGCGAGCGCGATGCCCGCCGTCCAATCCACTCTCCCGTTGTACGCGAAGATGCCCAGCGCGACCGGTGTGAAGATGAGAACGAGCGTCACCTTGACGGCGTTCGAGCGCACGAGGTCCAGCCCGAACGACGAAGTGATGGCAAGCATGATGAACCCCATGCCGGCCTGAATGAAGCCGCCATAGAAGCCCACCACGCAGAACATCGCTCTCAGAAGCCAGCGCTTCTGACCCTCGGGTGGACTCATGTCAGCCTCATCGGGTGGAGTCACGGGATGCCATAGAGTCCAGGCGGCGGCCAAGACCATGACCAGCGCCAGAATCCTCTGAAACGCCATGTCGCCAACGTGCAGCGCAGCCCACGTGCCGAACACGACGCCGAGCACTGCGGGCGGCACCGCGAGGCGGATCCAAGGCTCCGAGATCAGGCCAAGCTTGTGGAAGCGCCAAGTGGCGCCTGAGTTCTGCAGTAGAATCGCGACCCGGTTCGTCCCGTTCGCGACGTTCGGTGGGAGCCCCAGCAAAATCAGCACCGGGAGCGTGATCAGGGAGCCCCCGCCAGCGATCACGTTGATGGTGCCGGCGAACAGCCCTACGCCCAACAAGATGAGGATCGTCGTGAAGTCGTGAGGCATCGCGTTCCCTCGCACAGGTAAGGCCCCGCCACCCGATGGTGACGGGGCCGACCCACATCTCGGGCGCTCGAGGCGCCCATCGTCAACCGATCAGAAGTTGATCTGGAAGCCGATGTTGACGTCGCGCGGGTATCCGAGGAAGACCTCAGATGAACGCGAAAGACCTATTTCACAGCGTTGATCATGTCGAAGATCGGCAAGTACATCGCCACGATCATGCCACCAACGATCACACCCAGCACAACGATCATGATCGGCTCCAGCACCGCGAGCAGCGCCTCTACCGCGGTGTCGACCTCGTCGTCGTAGAAGTCCGCGACCTTGGTGAGCATCTCGTCGAGCCCACCGGTCTGCTCACCGACGTTGATCATCTGCACAACCATCGGCGGGAACACGCCAGACTCCTTCAGCGGCCCGGCGATCGTTTCACCACCCGCGATGGAGGCCCGCGACCCCATGACCGCGTCGTGGATGACCCGGTTCCCCGCCGTCTTCGCGGTGATCTCGAGGGCCTCGAGAATCGAGACACCCGAGGAGACCAGCGTACCGAGGGTGCGTGTGAAGCGGGCCACCGCGGACTTGCGCTGAAGGTCTCCCAGAACGGGGATATTCAGCAGGATCCTGTCCATGATCAGCTCGCCCGCGTCCGTGGCGTAGAACTGCTTGAGGCCCACGAATCCAGCGATGATGCCCGCGCCGCACGCCCACCAATATCCTTGGAGGAAGACCGACATCATGATGACGATCTGGGTCGGAAGTGGCAGCGGGATTCCAGCGGACGCGAACATCGACTGGAAGGTCGGGATCACGAAGAGCAAGAGAATCACGATCGCGCCGGCGGCGACCGAGAAGATCACGCCCGGGTAGATCATTGCGCCTTTGATCTTCCGGATGAGAGCATCGTTCTTTTCGAGGAAGGTCGCGAGACGGAGAAGAATCGTGTCGAGGATACCACCGGCCTCGCCGGCGGCGACCATGTTGACGAAGAGTTCGGTGAAGACCTTCGGGTGCTTACCCATCGCGTCGGCGAGCGTATGGCCGGATTCAATGTCGTACAGCGTTTCACCGATGACCTTCTGAAAACTCGAGTTATCGGTCTGCTCAGCGAGGATGTCGAGGCTCTGGACCAGCGGCAGGCCGGCGTTGATCATCGTCGCGAACTGACGCGTGAAGATCACGACGTCCCGGACGGTGATGCCCGTCCCGAACTGGAAGCTGATCTCTTTCGACTTCTCGCGAACGGAAACAGGGATCAGCTTCTGTTTGTGGAGATGGGCGAGGACGTCGTCCCTACTGGGGAGGTCGATTTCCCCGGACTGCATGTCGCCGCCCGAAGCCGGTCTCGCGCTGTATGCAAATGTTGGCATGTCTCGTTCCTACTTAGGTGTTCTAAGGCCTACGTTATCTTGACCCCCGCCGGGTCAGAGTGGTTTACTCACCGGGCACAGACTCGCCCACAGCTCTGAGTAGCTCGTTCTGGTCTCCGGAGCGCTTGAGCGCCTCCTCCAGCGTCACCTCGCCCTTCATGTACAGCATCTGGAGCGAGTCGTTCATCGTCTGCATTCCGTGTTTCTTGCCGGCCTGCATGAGCGAGTAAATCTGATGAATCTTGTCGTCGCGGATTACCGCGCTGATCGCGGGCGTGCAGACCATGACCTCGACCGCGCAGACGCGTCCTTTCCCCTTTGCCTTGGGGACGAGTGTCTGCGTGATGACGCCCGCGAGCACGAACGCCAACTGTGAGCGAATCTGACTCTGCTGGTGTGCAGGGAACGCGTCTACGATGCGATTGATGGACTCGGCAGCCGAGTTGGTGTGCAGGGTCGCGAAGACCAAGTGGCCGGTCTCTGCGATGCTGACCGCCGCACCGATGGTCTCCAGGTCCCTCATCTCGCCGATGAGCACGATGTCGGGATCCTGCCGAAGCGCGTATTTCAGAGCCGACGTGAAGCTCTGGGTATCAGCCCCCACCTCGCGCTGGTTGATGATGCAGTTCTGGTGGCGGTGGATGAACTCGATCGGGTCCTCGATGGTGATGATGTGCCCCTTTCGCTCCCGGTTCACCTTGTCGACCATCGCGGCCAGAGTCGTCGACTTTCCCGAACCCGTCGGTCCCGTTACGAGAACGAGGCCCCGGGGGCGTTCGGCGAGCTTGCCGAGAATCGGCGGCATGCCGAGCTTGGCGAGCGGGACGATCTCGTAGGGGATCTGTCGGATCGCCATCGCAACGCAGCCACGCTGCTTGTACACGTTGCCCCGGAAGCGCGAGAGGTTCTGCACACCGAAGGAGAAGTCGAGCTCGTCCTCGACCTCGAACCGTTTCTTCTGGTTTTCAGTGAGGATGGAGTAGGCGAGCGTAAGCGTGTCCTTGGGCGTCAACGCCTGCCCGACCCTGGACTTCACCAGGTCTCCGTCGACCCGGATCATCGCTGGGTTCCCCGCCGTGACGTGGAGGTCCGAAGCGCCCCGCTGGATCATCTCTTGCAGCAGGGCACGGAGGTTGATCTCCTGCTCTTTGCGCGGTTGCTGTCCTGCCGGAGCAGCCGGCTGATTCATTCAGCTATCCTTTCTCGCGGGGGCCACATCAATCTTCGCTGGCCGTGGTCTCTTTGATCAACTCTTCGAGCGATGTAATG
>JAYZBT010000139.1:0-5744 GCA_036338615.1 Gemmatimonadota bacterium | reverse complement strand
TAGTGTCATCCTGCGCGCCTGTCTGCGAGCAGTCGCAGGCCGTTGAAGACGACGACGATCGTGCTGCCCTCGTGTCCGAGGACGCCGACGGTGAGACCGATTTGGCCGACGAGTGCGAGGACGACCAGAGTCACCATCACGCCGACCGAGAAGACCAGATTCTGGCGTACGATGCGGCGAGCCCTGTGACTCAGCTGCACGGCGTGCCCGATCTGGTCCAGGTCCCCTCCCATGACTACGACGTCGGCGGTTTCGAGGGCGACGTCCGTACCGACGGCCCCTAGGGCGATCCCGACATCCGCGACTGCCAGCGCGGGCGCGTCGTTCACACCGTCCCCGACCATCGCGACCGGGCCGTACTGCTCTCGTAGCCGGTCCAGCACTTCGGTCTTCCCGTCAGGGAGCAACTCCGCGTGCACGGCATCGATATCGAGTTCCGCCGCGATGGCTTCGGCCGTGCCGCGGTCGTCACCCGTCAGCATCGCGAAATGTCGCACGCCCTGTTTTCTCAGGTGGGTCAGTGCATGGTCGAGCCCGCGCCGGGGCGCGTCGGCTATCTCGAGTTCCGCCGCCAGGCGTCCGTCGAGGCTCACGTACACCGGCGTCGAGCCCCGGGAGCGACCCTCATGACTCGCCGCACGAAAACCGTTGGCGCCGTTGGCGCCATCGACCCATGAGCGTCGCCCCACCCGAACGCGCGTCCCCTCGACCACGGCTTCGACCCCGAGCCCTGGCATGGACTCGAATGCCTCGGGCTCCGGCACCGAGATCTCCCGCTTCTGTGCGGCGCGCACGAGCGCCCCGGCGAGCGGGTGCTCGGAGCGTGACTCGGCGGCCGCGACCATTCTCAGCAATGCCCGTTCGGCGTTCCAGGTCGTGGTGGGCGCCTGTCCAGCTGGTGCTGCGGCGGGGGCGTGGGCGGCACTGGCCAGCGTCAGAATGCCGACCAGTTCCGGTCGGCCCACGGTGAGTGTCCCGGTTTTGTCGAACGCGATTACGCGAACGTCGGATAGAGCGTCTAGTGAAGCGCCCCCTTTGAATAGGACCCCGTGTCGGGCTCCATTCGACACGGCAGAGACGATCGACGCCGGTATCGAGATGACCAGGGCGCATGGGGAAGCGACGACGAGCAACGTCATCGCACGATAGAATGCGTCATCGAAGGTCCACCCGAGCGCCAGCCAGGGCAGCAGCACTGCCACCACCGAGGCGATGATGACGCTCCCCGCGTAGCGGCTCTCGACCGCTTCGATCCAGCTCTGGGTGGGAGCACGGGCTTCGCGGGCGTTCTCCACGAGCCGGATGACCCGCGCCAGCGTGGTGTCGTCGGCCGCGCTCGTCATGCGTACGTCCAGGGAACCCGAACCGTTGAGGGCGCCGGCATATACGGGAGAACCCAGTTCTTTGGCGACCGGCATCGCTTCACCGGTCAACGTGGATTCGTCCACGTGCGACCGGCCGTCGATCACCTCGCCGTCGACGGCGATGCGCTCACCCGGGCGAACGCGAACGATGTTGCCGGGGCTGAGAGCGTGCAACGGCACAGTGCGCACCTCCCCGCCCTCGACACGCGTGGCTTCGTCGGGCCGCAACTCCATGAGCGCTCGAATCGAGCGTCTCGTACGGCCGAAGGCGAAGTTCTCCAGTGTGTTGCCGAGGGAGAACAGGAATAACAGCGCGGCGCCTTCCAACCAGTGGCCCACCACGCCGGCCCCTCCGGCCGCCAACAGCATGAGGAGATCGACGTCGAGCTGGGCCTTTCTTAGGGCGGAGAAGGCCCGTCCGGCCGCCTCCCAACCGCCAGCCGCATATGCGGCGAGCAGCAGGGCGAGAGACACCTGTGGCATACCGAGTAGGGCCGCCGCCCAACCCGCGAGCACCAGCACACCACACCCTGACGTGGACAACGCCCCGCTCCGCCAGCGTTCCTCGTGCTTGTCCTCGTACGGATTGCAGCAACTACCCATGCCATACCTTATCAAGAATGGTTCTTGATAAGGTATGCTCCAGGCGGTGCGGACGGAAGTCCGCGAAACAGGTGGCTTGCAACGCGGTTTCAAGTATGCAGATTGATCAGCCGCCTATGCGGGACGCTGCTTCTGGGGTCTCAGGCGGGATGCTCGGGAACCACGACCACGAGGACTTCAATGAGCAACGATTCTGGCGCGCTCGACGCCCTTCTTTCCGAAACACGACGGTTTGATCCGCCGGCCGACTTCGTCGAGAGGGCGGTGGTGCGGGGTGCTGAGATCTACGAAGAAGCGTCTGCCGACCGGGAGGCCTACTGGGCGGAGTGGGCCGAGCAGCTCGATTGGTTCGAGCCGTGGCATACGGTGCTCGAGTGGACGCCGCCGCACGCGAAGTGGTTTCTGGGGGGGCGGTTGAATGTGGCTCACAACTGCCTGGACCGGCACCTGGACGGCCGGCGGGCGGAGCAGGTCGCGCTCATATGGGAGGGAGAACCGGGCGATACACGCACCTTCACCTACGGAGAGTTGCACGAGCAGGTGTGTAGATTCGCCAATTCGCTGAAGGGGCTCGGGGTCGGCAAGGGAGACCGGGTTACGATCTACCTGCCGATGATCCCCGAGGCCGCGGTCGCGATGCTCGCCTGCGCCCGAATCGGGGCGATTCACTCTGTCGTGTTCGGTGGATTCAGTCCCGAATCCGTGTCGGACCGCAACAACGACGCCAAAGCGAAGCTGCTCATCACCGCGGACGGTGGCTGGCGGCGAGGTGCGATCCTCGGGCTGAAGGCGAACGTCGACGCCGCCCTCCAATCTTCGCCGACGGTCGAGAACGTAGTGGTCGTGCGACGAGGGGGTTCACTCAGTGAGCAGGTGGACGCTGCGATGAAGCCGGGTCGCGACCACTGGTATCACGATCTGGTCGCAGCGGCCTCGGCCGATTGCCCGGCCGAGCCGATGGACGCCGAAGACATCCTCTTCATCCTCTACACCTCTGGCACCACGGGAAAACCCAAGGGCGTCGTGCACACGACCGGCGGGTATTTGACCCAGGTCGCCGCCACCACAAAGGTCGTCTTCGACCTTCAAGACGACGACGTCTATTGGTGCACGGCTGACGTCGGATGGGTCACGGGACACAGCTATATCGTCTACGGCCCACTCGCCAACGGTGCTCAGGTGATGATGTACGAGGGGTCACCCGATACGCCCGACTGGGGGCGATTCTGGCAGATTTGTGAGAAGTACGGCGTCACCGTGTTCTACACCGCGCCGACGGCGATCCGCGCTTTCATGAAGTGGGGCGACGAGTGGCCCGGGAAGTACGACCTCTCCAAGCTACGCCTACTCGGGACCGTAGGTGAGCCGATCAACCCCGAAGCGTGGATGTGGTACCATGAGGTCATCGGAGGGGAGTCGTGCCCGATCGTCGATACCTGGTGGCAGACGGAGACCGGCTCGATCATGATCACGCCGCTGCCAGGCGTGACCGTGACCCGACCAGGAACCGCCACGCGTGCGTTTCCGGGGATTGACGTGTCGATCAGGAGTGACGCCGGAGAGGAGATTTCCGCCGGCTACCTCGCGATCACGTCCCCGTGGCCGTCGATGTTGCGTACCATCTGGGGCGACGACCAGCGCTACCAGGACACCTATTGGTCGAAGTGGGACGGGATCTACTTCCCGGGCGACGGAGCGAAGCGGGACGAAGACGGATACCTATGGATCTTGGGGCGCGTCGACGACGTCCTGAACGTTGCCGGGCATCGTATCGGGACCATGGAGGTCGAGAGCGCACTGGTCGACCACCCCGCGGTCGCCGAGTCGGCTGTGGTGGGCAAGAGTCACGAGGTCAAAGGACAGTCGATTGCTGCGTTCGTGACGCTCAAGCACGGGTACGACGGGACGGACGAGCTGCTGAGCGAGGTTCGAGAGCACGTCGGGCAGAAGATCGGCGCCATCGCAAAGCCCGAGATCGTCGTCTTCACCGCCGATCTGCCGAAGACGAGGTCGGGAAAGATCATGCGTCGACTCCTTCGCGACATCGCGGAGGGACGAACGGTCGGGGATACGACGACGCTCGCAGACCCCGCCGTGGTGGCTCGACTCCAGGAAATGCACGAAGAAGACGAAGAGTAGCGCGCGCCGCCCGTAGCGGCGTGGTTCGCGGCCCCGCCTGCTGCTATTCGGGGTCGGCCATGGGATCGGGAGATCGCGGGGGCTTCTGTGCGCGCTCGTCCGCGGACTTTTCCTTCACCTTGTGGGCGGGTACGCCCACGTACACCCAGTGCGGCTCCGTGCTTCGCGTGAGCATCGAGCCGGCGCCGACCATGGAGTCGTCGGCGATGTGCGTGCCGGCCAGGATCGTGGCGTGGTACGTGATGCGCACTCCGTTGCCGATGACCGTCTTGCCCAGACGAACGATGCGGCCGTCGACGATGTCGTGCGAGTGCGAGTACACGTTTGCGAAGTCCGACACGGACGAGCCGTTGCCGATCTCGATGCCGCCCCGGTCGTCGAGTAGAACGTGGCGGTGGATCACCACGTTGTCTCCGACGCTCAGGTTGTAACCAAACGAAACCCGCACGTGCGTGAAGGCCTTGAAGTTCTTCCCGCAGCTCGCGAACACGTGGGGAGCGAGCATCCGGCGGAAGTGGATGCCCAACTCGACGTTTTCTCCGAGCGGGCTGCGATCGAACATCTCCCACAGCCACAAGAGCGGCTTGCGCGGCGCGTACTTCTCGAGGTCGGTCTCCTGATAGTACTCCGGCTCCAAAGTCACATTCCTCGGGTCCATCTGCGCGATCGCCACCCGCGCCGTCCGGCTGAGACTCGTCGGATCTCGGCCAACCAGTTCGGGAAAATAGATGTCGGAGAGCACCGTTCGCACGAGCGCGTTCCGGTCACAATCGGCGTCCGCGAGCTGTTCGGAAAGCCAGCTCAGCCACTCTTGATAGAGAGCGTGCGCCCCGTCGGCGACGGGCACCGGGCGTAGGGGAAGAAAGGGCATGCAAAACGTTATCCGGAATCGAAATGGAAGCAAGGTGAGGTGGGCTCGATGGCGGCGGGCGTGTAACTTATGAGCCATGAACGACGTTTTGCGCCAGCGCCTCATGCGCACGATCGAATCTCTGCCGGACACGCAGATCTACCAGGTCCTCGACTATATCGAGTTTCTCGAGGCGAAGTATGCCGAGGCCGAGGCGGTCGAGGCGTCGGGCCTGCAAAAGTTCGCCGAGGGGCTCGAGGACAAGCTCAGGAAGAAGGCGGTCAGTCCGAGCACCTACCGCGAAGCGTTCCAGTTCATTTCGGCGGCCGATCGCGTGATTTCCGGGGTTTCGTCGGCGGGCAAGCGCGTACTCTCGGAGCTCGGCCAGGTTCTCGAGCCTTCGCCCGACGATGACAACGGGGACGACCCCGCGGATAACGCTGAACGCATCGAGGCCGATCAGAACAAGGGGTGAACCCGGGTTCCCTAGGGCCGTTGACGCCCATAGGCGCACCGGATATCCTCTCCTATGGAAAGAGTTACACTCTGCGGAGTGGGTTCGCGCCCGCCCTCCGACGCGCCCTCGACGGCGCCTTGAGGGGCGGGCGCTCGTCTTTGGAGAGAGGTTCAAAAGTGACATCCGACGGGTCGGGCCGCCGAGGTCAAATCGTCAAAGAAGCGCTGACCTTCGACGACGTGCTCCTGATTCCTGGGCACTCCATCGTGCACCCCAAGGACACCGACGTGTCCTCGCTGGTCACCAGAAACGTCAGCATCAAGATTCCGCT
>JAYZBT010000138.1:0-10218 GCA_036338615.1 Gemmatimonadota bacterium | reverse complement strand
GCGGCGGCACGACTGCGGGGAAACGGGGGAGAAAGTCAATGAGTCGATTTCCGAGACCGGACTACAAGCCACTGGATCTGTACGCGCCGGATCGCCGCCTGGTCGCATTGGATCTGTCCGACAATACCAACCTGTGGGGTGCCCCCGGCGCCGCGTTGGCGGCCGTGCAGGCAGCGGACAGCGACATGCTGACCCGCTATCCAAGCCTGTACGCCGACGACCTAAAGAACGCGATCCACCAGCGCTACGGAGTACCCCTCGACAGCATCACCACTGGGTGCGGCTCTGATGACGTGCTCGACTCGGCCTTCAGAGCGGCCGGACCGGAAGGCGGCACCGTACGCTTCGCCGGACCGACCTTTTCCATGATCGAGCCGTTGGCTCTCATGAATGGGAGGCAGGCCGTTGAGGTCCCCTGGTCGCGCGCGCTCCAGTCGCCGAGGACCCTGCTCGAGGAAGATCCGGTGATCGTCTACGTATGCCGGCCCAACAATCCCACCGGCACGTCGGCCCCACGGTCATGGCTGGACAAGCTCCTCGAGGCCGCGGGGGGCTCGCGCGGACCACTCTTGATCGTGGACGAAGCTTACGCCGACTTCGCGCCCGAGAGCCTGCTCGCTGAAGCGCCGGGAATCCCGAACCTCCTCGTGACGCGCACTCTGTCGAAGGCGTTCGGCCTGGCGGGCTTCCGCGTCGGCTTCGGCGTGGCGACACCGGAGGTCGCGCGCGAGGTCGAAAAATCGCGTGGCCCGTTCAAGGTGAGCAGCCTCTCAGAGAAGGCAGCCGTGGCAGCACTCCAGGACGAGGACGACTGGGCCATGCGTACGATCGCGGAGTGCGTAGCGGCTCGCGAGCGACTCTTCCTGGCACTCAAGGAGCGCGGGCTCGAACCACTGCGCTCATGTACCAACTTCATCCTCATCCCCGTCCCCGACGGCTCAGCGCGGACGTGGAACGACGCGCTGCGCGCGTATGGTGTGGCAGTACGCCCGTTTCCGGCGTGTCCCGACGTGGGCGACGCGCTCCGCGTGACAGTGGCGCCCTGGCCGATGCTCGAGCGTTTCCTAGAGGCCCTGGATTCGGTGCTCGCGGAAGGGCAGGTGCCGGCCCCAGAGGCAGCGCTTGCCGCGCGCGTAAGGAACACGGGATGAGGGTCGCACTCCTGGACTATGGGGCCGGCAATCTCCATTCACTCGGTAAGGCACTGGAGCGGGGTGGCGCCACTGTGTCGGTGACGTCCGATTGGGACCGGGCGCTCGCGGCGGATGCGCTCGTGCTTCCGGGTGTGGGCGCGTTCAGCGCAGCGGTAGAGGCACTACCCGAGGACCGGAATAGGGTGCGGGATGCCCTCGCTAGAGGTCTCCCGTGCCTGGGCATCTGCCTGGGCATGCAGCTGTTCTTCGACGGGAGCGACGAAGGTGAAGGCGAAGGGATCGGGCTGATCCCGGGACGCGTGCGCCAACTCGACGCACCGGTCGTACCGCACATGGGGTGGAACGACGTGGACGAGGTAGGCGATCCCCTGTTCGCGGGGCTCGGCGGCGGTCTGGCCGCGTATTTCGCGCATTCGTACCGGTGCGACCCAGTAGATTCCGCAATCGTGATCGGGTGGACTGAATACGGGGGAGATCGTATGGCGGCCGCGGTGCGGTGGAAGCGCAGCTGGGGTGTCCAGTTCCATCCTGAAAAGAGCTCGCGCGGCGGCCTCAAGCTGGTGGCGAATTTTCTCGAGATGGCGCGGCAATGATCGCCGTGCCAGCGGTAGACCTCCGCGGCGGACGCTGTGTCCAGCTCGTAGGCGGGCGTCCGACAGACGAGCGAGTCAGCCTGCCCGACCCCGCCTCGGTGGCTCAACGCTGGTGGGACATGGGGTTCAACAGTCTGCACGTGGTGGACCTAGACGCCGCTCTGGACGCAGGCGACAACGCCAGGGTGGTGGCCGAAGTCCTGGCGGCTTCCCCTCCGGACACTCAGGTGGGCGGCGGCGTGCGCACGCGCGATCGTGTCGAAACGCTCCTCACACTCGGCGCGAGCAGGGTGGTGGTGGGCACCCGAGCGGTGGACGACAGGACGTGGCTGGAGCGGCTAGCACACACCTACCCCGACAGAATGGTCGTGGCTGCGGACGTGCGCGGCGGTACTGTACTGCGGAAGGGTTGGACGGAAGCGTCCGCGCTCCGGGTAGAGCCGTTCCTGACAGCGCTGGCTGACCTACCCCTGGCTGGGGTGCTGTGCACGGACGTAGCGCGGGAGGGACGGATGGAAGGGATCGACTTGACAGGGGTGCGCACGGTGGTGAGCGCTTCGCCCCATCCTGTGCAGATGAGCGGTGGGATCACGAACCTGGACGACCTGAACGCGCTGGCCGACGCCGGCGTTAACGCGGCCGTTATCGGCATGGCGCTGTACACCGGCCACATCGATGCCGAGGTGGTCGCAAGAACCTACGGGAGCGAGGAATGAGCCGACTCAAGCGTGAGACCCGAGAGACGCAGATCGAGGTCGAGATACGGCGGGATAATGGAGCCGCCGAGGTAGCCACCGGGGACGTGTTCCTGGATCACATGCTCACCACGTTGGGCCGTTACGCGGGAGTCTTCCTCCAAGTGAAGGCCAAGGGAGACCTGCGCCACCATCTGGTAGAGGACGTGGCCATCGCGGTGGGGCTCGCACTCCGGGACGAGGTGCCAGAAACCTGCTCCCGCTTCGGCTGGGCGACCGTGCCGATGGACGACGCGCTCGTGCGCGCCGCCGTGGACGTGGGGGGGCGCCCGTGGTATGAGGGGCGGTTGCCTTCAGCGCTGTACCAGCACTTCCTGCAGAGTCTGGCGGTGAACCTGGGCGCGAATCTCCACATCGAAGTCGCGCGTGGACGGGACAAACATCACATCGTGGAAGCCGCGGTGAAGGCCACTGGGCTCGCCCTCCGTCAGGCATTATCCCAAGGAGGAGAGAACGCCGTGTTCAGCACCAAGGGTTCGGTCAAGGTCGAGCGCACATGAGCCTGCACCCCCGCGTCGTGGTCTGCCTGGACGTGAAGGACGGGCGGGTCGTGAAAGGCACACGCTTCGAGGGACTTCGGGACGTGGGCGACCCGGTCGAACTCGCAGCACGCTACGAGGCCGAGGGCGCCGACGAGATCGTCTATCTGGATATTTCGGCATCGCGGGAGGGGCGCGGCACGCTGCTCGACCTGGTGCGCAGGACCGCTGAGGTGCTGTTCGTCCCGCTGACAGTAGGTGGTGGAATCAGGGAAGTCGCCGACATCGGTCCGCTCCTGCGGGCAGGAGCTGACAAGATCAGCGTGAATACCGCCGCGGTGGGGGAGCCCGAACTCCTCTCCGAGGGAGCGAGTCGCTTCGGGAGCCAGTGCATCGTAATCAGTGTGGACGCGGCCCGCTCTCCCACAGGCGGTTGGCGGGCCTTCACCCATGGAGGCAGCGTGCCGACCGGGCTGGACGCGGTCGGGTGGGCAGCCGAGGCCGTACAGCGAGGAGCAGGGGAGGTCCTTCTCACCAGCATCGACCGAGACGGTGCCCGAACCGGCTACGACGTCGAGCTCACCCGGGCCGTGGCGGAACTCGTACCGGTGCCGGTAGTGGCGTCAGGAGGGGCAGGAGAAGCCGCTCATTTGCGGGACACCTTCGTGAAAGGGATGGCTTCCGCCGCGTTGGTAGCAGGCATCCTTCACGACGGACTCACGACGGTGGGCGCGCTCAAGACGGCGCTGGCCGATTGGGGGGTGGACGTGCGTCTAACTTCGCCCGTTCCGGGCCCTGCCGGGGAGGCCGCATGACCGACCGCCGCATCCGTTCCACCGCAGACATGGACACCCTTAACTTCGACGAACGAGGCCTCGTGCCCGTGGTGGCGCAGGACGACGCCGGCGCCCGGGTGCTCATGGTGGCCTGGGCAAACCGCGATGCGCTCGCCCGCACGGTGGAAACCGGCGAGGTCCACTTCTGGTCGCGCAGCCGAGGCGAGATCTGGAGAAAGGGCGAGACCAGCGGTAATGTGCTGCGACTCCTCGCGCTGTACGCCGACTGCGACGGTGACACCGTCCTGGCGCTCGTGCGCCCCAGCGGCCCGGCTTGCCATACGGGAGATGTAAGCTGCTTCGGAGACGGCGCGACGCCGACCGCTTCCGGCACGCTCCAGGCACTGTGGTCTGTAATCGAAGAGCGTGCGAGCACTCTCCCTGAAGAGAGTTACACGACGCGTCTTCTGGGAGACGAAAACCTCCGCCTCAAGAAGCTCGGCGAGGAAACCGCCGAACTAATCGTCGCGCTCACCCGCACCGACCGCGAGCGCGTTCCGGAGGAAGCTGCCGACCTCCTATACCATCTCCTGGCGGCACTCAAGGGAGCGGGAGTGGAGCTGAGCGCCGTCCTTGATGCGTTGGAGGAGCGGCGGCGTTAGAAGCGCGGCAGAGCCCATGACCTGGCAAAAATCCGCCCGGGCCCCCCACTTTCATCAACATCGCGTCACAGGGCAGGCCCCAAGCCCTTTTGAAGAGGATTGGTCCTCACGGACTAGACAGTCCTGACACGAGGCCGAATAGCGATTAGGACGAGGCCCGCGGCGCAAAATGTGCCGTGGGCCTCGCCTCCAACCCGACAGCCCCAGACCCTCAGACCGATGAGACCACGCACACGCCTGGCGACCGGGCCCCTCCTAGCGCTAACCATGGCAGCCTGTGGGGGTACCGCCCCCCCTCCCAACAGCAGCTCGACAGCCGAGCTCGAAGCGATTTACTGGTCCCGGACCGACAGCGCCCGCATGCGGTTCACGGAGACCGACGTCCGGTTCGTCACCGGCATGATCGGGCATCACGCACAGGCACTCGTGATGGGAGCCCTGGCGCCGACCCACGGAGCGAGTTCGTCCGTGCAGATTCTGGCCGCGCGCATAATCAACTCCCAACAGGACGAGGTCAGCCGAATGCAGCAGTGGCTCAGTGAGCGGGGCGAGCCCGTGCCCGAGGTTATGATCGAGGGCACCGAGCTCATGGTGCACGGCACTGAGTACGCGCTCCACATGCCAGGCATGCTAACCCCGGAGCAGATGCGGAAGCTGGACGAAGCTCAGGGAACAGAATTCGACAACGTGTTCCTTATGTACATGATCCAGCACCACCGTGGAGCCGTGACCATGGTGGAAGAGCTGTTCGGACAGGAAATCGCTACCCAGGACGAGGCGGTGTTCAAGCTCGCGTCCGACATACAGGCGGACCAGCTCACCGAGATCGTACGCATGGGGCGCATGCTCGCCGCATTGTCTGACCTACCGTTGAGCGGCACGCGCTGATCGCACCAGCAGGTCGACTAAGAGAGGAGTCCCGAATGAGATCACCAGCCACCGTGTTGTGGCTCGCCACAGGGTTGATGGCCGTGAGCGCCTGCGCCCCATCGGCCACAACCTCTGAGGCGGCCTTGTCCAGTCCCGGACCGGCCGTGGCAGCGCCGCCGAGCCCCGACCCCCGCATCGGCCTCCGGACCGGATTATTCGACGCTGGCGAGGCGACATGGAACCTGCAGGTGCTCTCGAGAACCGCCCCACCGAGTGAGTTTATCGGCAGCATCAACACCGACCTGGCCTTCACCGGAAACTACGCGATCCAGGGCAGCTTCAGCGGCTTCCAGGTATGGGACATCTCGGACCCCAGCCAGCCGTCCCTCGCGAGAAGCTTTGTCTGTCCTGCCGCACAGAGCGACGTCTCCGTCTACCAACACCTGCTCTTCGTATCCGGTGAGGACTTCGGTGGACGCCTCGACTGCGGGACGCAGGGGGTGAGGGAGCGGATCAGCCCCGAGCGGTTCCGCGGGATCCGTATCTTTGACATCAGCGACATCCTGAACCCGAAGTACGTCGGCAACGTGCAGACCTGTCGGGGGTCGCACACCCATTCGGTGTTGGTGGACCCGAGGGACGCGGAGAACGTCTACGTGTACGTCTCCGGGTCCGCGCCGGTACGTCCCGCGGAGGAACTCGTTGGCTGCTCCGACAGGCCCCCGGGGGAGGACGCCAACTCGGCGCTCTTCCGGATCGAGGTCATCAAGGTGCCGCTCGCACGCCCCGAGCAGGCGGCCATCGTGAATTCCCCGCGCATCTTCGGCGACCTGGTCGCGCCACCGGAGCACGGCATGAGTCCTGCGGACATCGCAAGGATCGAGCGTGCCAGGGAGGAGGGGATCTTCGTCGTCGAAATCGGAAGAGACCCGTACGTCCTGCCACCCCGGTTCGTCGATCCCCTGCTTGACAGCATCGCCCAGGCAAGCGGCCGCCCCGCTCCGACAGCCGCCGACAGCTCGGCGCTCCGCGAAGCGCTCCCCGCGATCATCGCTGAGATCGTGGGCCACTACGACACTCCCACGACCGGCCCGACCCAGTGCCACGACATCACCCTGTACCCGGCGATCGGACTAGGCGGTGGCGCCTGCGAAGGTTACGGGTTCCTGATCGATATCCGTGACCCAGTAAACCCGAAGCGTCTCACCGCCGTCGCTGACTCGAATTTTGCATACTGGCACTCGGCCACCTTCAACAACGAGGGCACGACGATCCTCTTCAGCGACGAATGGGGTGGGGGCATGGGTCCGAAGTGTCGCGCTAGCGACCCGAAGGAGTGGGGTGCGGACGCGATCTTCACCATCGACGACCGTGAGATGGAATTTAGAAGCTACTACAAGCTACCAGCGCCTCAGACACCGCAGGAGGCCTGCGTAGCCCACAACGGGTCACTGATCCCGATCCCCGAGCGGGACGTCATGGTGCAGGCCTGGTACCAGGGCGGCATCTCGGTCCTCGACTTCACGGATCCGGCACGTCCTCAGGAGATCGCCTTCTTCGATCGCGGCCCGGTGGACTCCACGCGCGTGACGATGGCCGGGTCCTGGTCGGCATACTGGTTCAACGGCGTGATCGTTAGCTCCGAGATCGTCCGCGGCCTCGACATCCTCGAACTGCTGCCGAGCGCTTTCCTATCACAAAATGAGATCGATGCTGCAAGATCGGTCAACCTAGATTACTTCAACGCCCAAGCCCAGCAGCGGTTCATCTGGCCCCCGTCGTTCGCGCTCGCGCGTGCCCACGTGGACCAGCTCGAGTGGGCATACGGCCGCGACAGCGATCGCATCGCGTCGGTGCGGCGCGATCTTGCGACCGCGGAAGGTGTCTCAGGCGCGGCACGCCGTGAGGCGCTCACGGGACTCGCGGCACGCCTCGAGGGAGAGGCGGGCCGGGCACGGAACCCCACGAGGGTACGCGTGGTGGCGGGTACCGTGCGGAACCTCGCGAACGCGTCGCGTTAAGTGGAAGCGCCGGCACCCCAGAATTGGACGACCATCAGATCTACTAATCCCAACGCTGCGAGCGCAAAAATTCGCCAACAGTGCCGCACTCCAGGATCACGTGCCGCACTTGGGATTTCACGAGAAGGTAGCTGACAACCAAGCCAACCTGGCCTGCACCGATCACCACCACGTCGACTACAGCATCCATCATATTTAGTCGATGTGGCTCGCAAGGCCCGCTAAAGCCGCAGCAGGTAGTTGAGCTTGATGGTCAGCCCCTGGTTCTCCAGCTCTGAGAATCTGTCGAGCACGTCGGTATCACGCGATTCCGTATAGACGATGAACAGCTCGCTCCCAGGGCGATACTCCCAACGCAGCCGAAGGTTGGTGCTGAAGCTGTTGCTGCTCGAACTGTACTGCACGAGCCCACCGAAGAACATGCGCGGCGAAAACGCGTAGTTCACGCGCGTCACCGCAAGGTCGTTCCTGAACGAGCCCTCCGGTAGGTCGACCCAGTTGAACGAGAGGGTGGGCTCGAGCGAGAGGCGCGTGCTCACGTTGATGAGCCCGCCCCGCACCGCGGCGGTTGTCCTGTCTCCGGTGAAGAAGCCTCCCCGCTGGACCGACAGGTTCCCCGAGTACCAACGCTGCTGTCCGAGACTGATCCCGACCGTAACGTCCCGGAAGGAGTAACGACCTGGTGGCACCTTGATACCACCACCGCCCGAAATCCGGAACGGATCACTCAGGAATTCGTAGCGGTCGGTGACCGATACGTTGAGGACGTCGCTGCTCTCGAACTCGAGCTGGAAGTTTCCCTGTCGCTCACGACTTTCGACGAATCCAGCGGTGCCGTTCTCGAGATAGTCGATCCCGCCACCGAACGAGAGTCGTCGGATCAGGTCGGACTCAGGGCGGGGGCTGAACCGCACGGAAGCGGCGGTCTGTCGGAAGTCCCATCGGCGGAGGAACCCGACCTCGGGGCTGAAGTTGTCGCCCACGCGGAGGTGGTCGATCGAAGCTCGCCACAGGTCGCCATTGTAGCTGAAGCTGGCCCGGTAGCTGCCGTCATCGTCCGTGATACCTCGGGTGCGGGTTGCAGCGTAGTAACCGGAAAAGAAGACGTCATTGACGGAGACGTTCCCGTCCACGCCGTACGTCTGGTTGGACCCTTCCGCGACCACCGATCGTGACCGATTGGCGAAGAGCATACCGATGCTGCCGCGTGCGAAGACGTCACGGCGCAGGCGCAGTACGGTGAAATTCGTGGACTCGAGATCGAGCACCTCATCCGCACCGGTCTGGATGCTCGCGGCCCCGACGTCGAAGGCGCCCACCTTACCGGAGAGACGGCCGCCGAACCGAATCGGCACGAGTTCACCGGACTGGAGCCCGATCCGCCGGCTGAAAAACATGGTCGGCGTGTTCCTGCCCCTGCCGAGGCCGGCCGCGGCCGTGCCGATCGCGAACTGGAAGAGGTCACGGCTCTCGAGGAAAAACTCCCGCTTCTCAGGGAAAGAGAGCTCGAAGCGGGTCAGGTTCACCTGCCGTTCGTCAGCTTCGACCTGAGCGAAGTCAGTGTTAACCGTGAAGTCCGCGGTGAGGCTCTCGGTCACGCCGAGCTTGACGTCCACACCGGCGTCGGCACTCGCGTCGTTCGAGATGCTGGGGTCCGCCATACGGTCGCTATCCACACCCGAAATCGCGTACGGCTTGATATCGAGATTTCGGGCCGCCGGCGGGGCCTCGATGCCGACCAGTGTGGCCCATCGGGAGATGCGCATGACAGCCCCCGCACCGTTCCCGCCTCCTACGGTCGAGCGCGAGATGCGGGTCAGGTAGTTCCACTCGTTCTTCCGTCGAACCGCCCGGCGCATCTGCAATCCCCAGATCTGTTCGCTGCCGGACCGGTACCGCAGCGACTTGAACGGAACCTGCATCTCGATCGTCCAGCCACCCTCAAAGCGGCCGGTGCGGACCTCCCAGATCGGATTCCAGTCGCGGTTGGGATTTCCCTCGTTCGTGTACTGGAACTCCGAGTGCCCCCCAACGGGGTTGATGTAGAAGAATACGCCGTTGCGTCGGTCGTAATAAGTGTCGAAGGCGACCCCGAAGTTGTCGTTGTTCCTGAGCTGGCCGATGTCGCGGCGCATCTCGTTCGCGACCCATTCGCTCTCCGGCGCCGAATCCCACATCCGCGCGCCTACGTAGATACTGTTCTCGTCGAACGTGATCCAGGCTTCGGTCTTCTCCGTGGCTGGGTCACCGTCGCCGGGCAGCACCTGTATGAATCCGCTGATCGGCAGCACCTCCTGATAGATCGCTTCGTCGAGGCGACCGTCAAGCTCTATCGGGGCGGTGAGACGGATGGCCCGGACGGTCGCGTTACCACCGTCGTCACGATTGATGACTGCCGGAGCAATGGGCGCCGGTGGTCCGTCGATACGAGCGGAGAGCGCGTCCGCATCTTCCCTGGCCTGCTGGGCAACCACGGAGCACGGCGCAAGCAAGGCGAGAAGCGTGGCGAAAACAGTGGCGAACGCTTGATTCCGTATGGTGACTACGCTGAATTTCAACACGATCCAGTTCTGCAGTTCATTGCGGTAAATAAATCACGGACGATATAACGGCGCGTCACATTGGGTAGTCTCGAACGGGCCACGACGCCGGAGGACGCGAGGCCAGCTTCGACGATAGTCCTATTAATATTCGCCGGTTAGGTGGGTTTCTACCCTGCGCGACAGTAATCTAGATACGTTTAGCGCTGGCTCATACTAAGTGACTGGGGTTAGGCCCGTGAGGACCGTAGCCAACCGTTCGGTAGAGCTTCCTCCCGCCATGCCTCGGGTCCTTTTTTCTGAGCTATGACTATGCCGCCATGTGTCCGTCACCCCATGACGGGCCAGGCCTATCGGTCGTCCACCAC
>JAYZBT010000137.1:0-3519 GCA_036338615.1 Gemmatimonadota bacterium | reverse complement strand
TGTTGGCGGGCCTCTTCGGTGTCGTCCTCGATGAAATCGATGACGCCGTGGACCAGGGCGTGGGAGATCCGGGACCCCACGTCTCCCTCTCGCCAGGAGAGGTCGATCTCGCGCTTTTTTCCGTCGCCGCGCACGGATTCGGCGAATTCCACCATGCGCTCGGTGGCTTCGGGGTTCCGGTTGAAGAGAATGTCCTCGACATGTTCGAGCAGGTTTGCGGGGATGTCTTCGTAAACCCCCAGTTGTCCGGCGTTGACGATCCCCATGTCCATGCCGGCGCCAATGGCGTGGTAGAGAAAGGCGGTGTGGATCGCTTCGCGGACGAGGTCGTTGCCCCGGAAGGAAAACGAGAGATTCGAGACGCCGCCGCTGATGTGCACGTGGGGGCAGCGCTCCTTGATGAGGCGCGAAGCTTCGATGAAGGCCCGCCCGTATTCGGAGTGCTCCTCGATACCCGTCGCGATGGCGAGGATGTTGGGGTCGAAGATGATGTCCTCGGGCGGGAAGTCGAGTTCTTCCGTCAGCAAACGATAGGCGCGCTCGCAGATTTCCACTTTTCGCTCGGTGGTGTCCGCCTGGCCGGTTTCGTCGAAGGCCATGACGACGACTCCAGCGCCGTAGCGCCGGATCAGTCGCGCCTTCTCGAGGAAATCGGCTTCGCCCTCCTTGAGCGAGATCGAGTTCACGACGCCCTTGCCCTGGACGCATTTGAGGCCCGCTTCCAACACCGACCACTTCGAGCTGTCGATCATGATCGGGATTCGCGAGATTTCGGGCTCCGAAGCAATCCAGTTCAGGAATGTCTCCATGCACGCCTCGGATTCGAGCATCCCCTCGTCCATGTTGACGTCCAGAATGTTGGCGCCACCGCGGACCTGGTCGAGCGCGACCTCGAGGGCCGTTTCAAAGTCGTCGTTCACGATGAGTCGCCGGAAGCGCGCGGACCCGGCCACGTTGGTGCGCTCGCCGATCATGATGAAGTTCGACTCGGGGACCACGTTGAGGGTTTCGAGGCCTGTGAAGCGCGTTACCGGGTGCTCCGGCCGAGGTACCGGCCGCGGGGCGACACCGGCCACCGCTTCGGCGATGGCGCGGATATGCTCGGGCGTGGTGCCGCAGCAGCCCCCGACGATGTTGACCAGCCCGCTGGTGGCGAACTCACCGACCAGAGCCCCCGTGACGTCGGGTGTTTCGTCGTACTCGCCGAAGGCGTTCGGGAGGCCAGCGTTGGGATAACTCGAGATATGCGTGGGAGCGATGGCCGCGAGGTCCGCGACATGGGGTCGCATCTCTTCCGCGCCGAGCGAGCAGTTGACCCCCACCGAGAGCGGTCGAGCGTGGGCAACGGAATGCCAGAACGCGTCTACGGTTTGCCCGGAGAGGGTGCGTGCGCTGGCATCCGTGATCGCGACGGAGATCATCAGCGGAAGCCGAACTCCGCGCTCCCCGAAGACCCTTTCGATGGCGACCAACGCGGCTTTCGCGTTCAGGGTGTCGAAGATGGTTTCGACCACCAGCAAGTCGGCGCCGCCCTCGACCAGACCGTGCACCTGCTCCGCATAGGCGTCCTCGAGTTGCTGCCACGTGATCGCCCGGAAGGCCGGGTTGTTGACGTCCGGAGACAGGCTGAGGGTCTTGTTCGTCGGCCCGATGGCGCCCGCGACGAAGCGCGGCTTGTCGGGGGTGCGTGCAGTCCAGCGGTCCGCTGCCTTACGGGCTAGCCGGGTGGCCTCGCAGTTGATCTCGAAGACCTCTGCCTCGGTGCCGTAGTCGGCCTGTGAAATGGAGGTGCCGTTGAAGGTGGTGGTACCGAGGATATCGGCACCGGCTTCAAGGAAACGCTCATGGATCTCGACGATGAGATCGGGCTGGGTCAGCACGAGCACGTCGCTATTGCCCTTGAGTTCGTGATCGTGGGACGCGAAGCGCGAGCCGCGGAAGTCCTCCTCGGAGAGGCCCTCGCGCTGGATCATGGTGCCCATGGCGCCGTCCTTGACGAGGACGCGCTCCGCGAGCAGGGTTTCGAGTTCGTGCGGTCGGGCAGGGGCAGTCACGAGATCCCCCAGGGGGTTTTTGGGAAAATAGGAGATTAGTATATCCGAATACAGGGATATATAGCTTTTCCTCTTGAATCGGCCAGCTTCGGGAAGCTAAAGACCCGCCCTGACGGCGGCGCTGCCCGCTCCCTCGATCTTGGGCTACAACGCTCTCTCGCAGTTCCGGCCGCCAGCCACGCAACGGAGACGAGACGATGACCGCCGAGACCCATGTCTTCCAGACCGAGGTGCAGAAGCTCCTCGATCTGATGATCCATTCGCTCTACACCAACAAGAATGTCTTCCTTCGCGAACTGATCTCCAACGCGTCAGACGCCCTTGATCGGCGGCGCTTCGCGGCACTGACGGAAGCCGAGCTGCTGCCCGACGGAGCCCTCGAGATCCGACTGCGCGTGGATCCCGAGGCGCGCACCCTCGAGGTGATGGACAACGGTATCGGGATGTCGCGCGACGAGGTCATGGAGCAGCTGGGCACGATCGCTCGCTCCGGGACGCTCAACTTTCTGGAAGAACTCGAGACGTCCGGGGGCGATGCAGTGAAGGAGGGCGCGCCCGACCTGATCGGACAATTTGGCGTCGGCTTCTATTCGAGCTTCATGGTTGCGGACGAGGTCAACGTCTTCACGCGTCGCGCCGGAGAGGAGCGCGGCACTGCATGGACCTCCAGGGGCGACGGCCGCTTCAGCGTCGACGACGCCGACCGCTCCGATTCCGGGACTACGGTTCGCCTCCAACTCAAGGCCGCGGACGGCGATGCGGGGCTCTCGGATTACACGAACGAATGGGTGCTGCGCGAGATCGTCAAGCGCTACTCGGACTTCGTCGCCTATCCCGTCCGGCTGGAAATGCTCGGCGCGGCAGACGACGCCGGAGGGTCGCAGGAGGCCCCGGTAAGCGACGAACCGCTCAACACGATGAAGGCGATCTGGACGCGTCCGCAGGAAGAGGTCAGCGAGGAGGAGCACAGCGAGTTCTACAAGCACATCGCCCACGACTGGAACCCGCCCCTGGTGCGCATCGCCACGCGCATCGAGGGCACCTTCGAGGCTAGTGCGCTGCTCTACGTGCCCTCGACGGCTCCCTTCGATCTCTATCACCAGGAGATGGCTCACCGGGGCATCCAGCTCTACGTCCGTCGCGTCTTCATCATGGACGAATGCCGCGAACTGATGCCCGAGTGGCTGCGCTTCGTGAAGGGAGTGGTGGATGCCGAGGATCTTTCGCTCAACGTGTCGCGCGAGATGCTGCAGCAGGATCACCAGATCCAGGCGATTCGCCGGCACCTGGTAAAGCGCGTGCTGGAAGAACTCGCGAAGCTCGCCGAGGATGATGACGAGAAGTACCTCGGGTTCTGGGCGCAATTTGGCCCGGTACTGAAGGAAGGCCTACTGGGCCCCGGCGATGAGAAGGAGAAGCAGCGCATCTATGAATTGATGCGTGTTCACACGACCCGAGACGACCG
>JAYZBT010000136.1:0-17557 GCA_036338615.1 Gemmatimonadota bacterium | reverse complement strand
TGCGGCGCGCGGCGATCACCTACAAAGTGCCCTACTTGACGACCATGTCCGCGACATCGGCGGCGTGCGATGCCCTCATCGCCCTGAAGTCACGCGCCCATGAGGTCCGCTCCATCCAGGAGCGAATCGCGTCCCTTACGGCCGAGGTCGGCGCCGACTGACCCGATGAGTGCTCCCACAGGCTTCTTGCTACACCCGGCGTCTCCACTGCACGACACCGGTTGGAGGCACCCCGAACATCAGGGTCGTTTACGTGCCCTGGCGTCGACCGTCGGTAAGGATCTGCTCACGCTGCACGGTTATGTCGAGCAGATGCAGGCGGAAGAAGCGTCGATGGAGGACCTACGCCGCGTGCACACGGAATATCAGGTTGGGCAGGTGAGGGATCGGTGTCGCTCGGCGGAGCACACGCAACAGATCGTTGCGATCGACTCGGACACGCGCGTCTCTTCAGCCTCGTGGGAAGCCGCGGTCGGGAGCGCAGGCGCTGCCATCGCGGCGGCGCGTGGTGTGGTTCAAGGCTCGATCAAGAATGCGTTCGTCGCGACCCGCCCTCCGGGCCACCACGCAACGCCCGATCAGGCAATGGGCTTCTGCCTCTTCAACAGTGTCGCGGTTGCCGCGCGCTGGCTTCAGGCTCATGGCCACGCGGAGCGCGTGCTGATCCTGGACTGGGACGTGCACCACGGAAACGGGACGCAGGACGTCTTCTACGACGATCCGTCGGTCTTTTTCGTCTCCTTGCACCAATGGCCGCACTATCCGGGCACCGGTCCCGCGGAGCAAACCGGCGAAGGGGAGGGAGTCGGGTACACGCTGAATGTGCCTCTAGCGGCGGGCACGCCCGCTGTGGAGCACCGCGAGCGCTTCGAGCAGGCGGTCGCGGAGGCGCTCAGCCGCTTCGAGCCGGACTTCGTGCTCGTTTCGGCGGGCTTCGATGCAATGGCGGGTGATCCGTTGGGGGACCTTCGACTCGAACCGTCTGATCTCTACGCAATGACGCGGTATGTGGTGGACGTCGCGGCCAGCGGCTGTGATGGACGGGTCGTGGCGCTGTTGGAGGGCGGGTACGACCCCGAGCGGCTCGGCACGGGAGCGGTGGCGGTGATTCGGGCACTGGCGGGGCTGGAGGCGCCGTAGGGGCCCCGGGGCAGCAGCTCCGGAGGCCCCCTCCGGTGCGTTGCCCCCTTCGCCCTGCGCCCTACCTTTCCCCCATGCCGCAAACCGACACCGGAACGGACGGGTACGCCCCGCCGGCTCCATCCATGCTCGATCTGGTCCGATTGAGTTCCCGCCTCCTGTTCCCTCCGGGGGGAGTCGACCTCTACCGACAGATCGCGCTGCTCACGGAGATGTGTGAGGACCACGAGGTCCTCGACGTCGCCTGCGGCAAGGGTGCCTCCCTCGAGTACTTCGTGAGGGAGTTCGGCGCGCACGGCTCGGGCGTGGACGTCGACCCCACGATGATCGCGCAGGCCGACCTGCGCAGCCGGGACGAGGGCATAGCCGATCGACTTCAGTTTCAGACCGGCCGCTCGGATGCGCTTCCGTATCGAGACGAGATCTTCGACGTGACGGTCGGGGAGATCGGGCTCTCCAACCACTGTGAACCGGACGCGGCGATCGCAGAGCTCGTGCGCGTCACGAAGCCCGAAGGCTACGTCGTGCTCGTACAGCTCGTATGGAAGGCACCCGTCGACGAGAAGCGCCGGGTCGTTCTCGCTGAACACCTGGGGGCTCGGCCCCTCATGGTAGTCGAATGGAAGCGGCTGCTGCGGGAGGGGGGCGTGTTGGACGTGCACACGCAGGACTGGTCCGACGAGGAGACCGCGTTTCGCCCCGCGGTCGCGAAGCCGTTCTTCGACTTTGCCGAGCTGTTCTCGGTGCGCGAAAAGATCGGCATCCTGTGCCGCGCCTGGGCTCGGTGGGGGTGGCAAGGCGTGCGCATGGTGCTCGAGCGCGAACGGGAAGTGCACAAGCTGTTGACGCGAGAGCGCATCCTTGGAGTCGACCTCTTGAAGGGCAGGAAAGCCGCCGCGGAGACGACACCCGGGGAGCGAGCCAGCGACGAGCCCGGGGCAGGGATCGAAATGTCCGCGGAGCCGGGGACCTATACTGAAGCGGACGCATACGACCAGCAGGACAACGGCACGGAGATCGCTGGGCTTCCACTCTTCGGCAGTGAGGCAGACCGCGCCGACTAGGCCGAAGCGAGTCCACTCCATCACACTACGAGGAAAAGCACAACGTGAGTACCGCTCTTCTCTGCACCGACGACGGAATCGAGAGGGTGCAACAGGCACTCCGGGACCAGGACCTCGACGGTTGGTTGCTGTACGAGTTTCACGGATTGAACCCCATCGCGGTGCAACTGCTCGGACTCGGCAAGACGACCCGTCGCGCGTACGTACTCGTGCCTGCGGAGGGCGAACCCATCGCACTCATCCACGCAATCGAGGCTTCTTCGTGGCGCCATTGGCCCTACGCGGTCCGCACGTATTCAGGCTGGAAGCAGATGGAGGAGCAACTCGGAGCCCTGGTGGACGGCAAGTCGCGATTGGCCATGGAGGTGTCCCCCGGCGCCGCGGTCCCGACGCTCGACTATGTGCCCGCCGGCATCGCCGGCGTGATCCTCGGTTTCGGCGTGGAGGCGACCAGCTCAGGTGACCTGGTTTCACGCTTCCACTCCGTGTGGACGCCCGAGCAGCGGGAGCGCCACAGATCGGCGGCCGAGATCGTGGCGGATGTGGCGAAGCGTGCGTTCGAGCAGGCCGCCGCGGCCGTTCGTGCCGGCGAGCCCACCACGGAGGGCGCGCTCTCGGACTGGATCCGCGCCGAGTTGATCGGTGCCGGACTGGTGGTGAAGCCAGATTGCATCGTGGCGATCGGACCGAGGGCGGCCGACTCGCACTATTCGCCCGTCGGTGCGGGGGAGACCATCAATCGCGGTGACCTCTTGCTAATCGACCTTTGGGGCGCATTCGAAGGGATGGTATTCGCCGACCAGACGTGGATGGGCGTCCTCGGCAGCCGTGTCGATGCGCGCACGCAGGAGATCTGGGAAGCCGTCCGGGACGCGCGGGACGCGGCGGTCACGTTTCTCCAGGAGCGCTTCGACGTGGGCGCAGACGTGCGCGGCTTCGAGGTCGATGATGTCTCGCGAAAGGTGATCAGCGATCGCGGCTACGGCACGTACTTCGTGCACCGGACCGGCCACTCGATGGACATCGACTTACATGGCAGCGGACCGAACCTCGATAACCTTGAGACCCGCGACGACCGGCTCATCGTGCCGGGCGTCGGCTTCAGCGTGGAGCCGGGCATCTACCTGGCGGACGATATCGGTGTCCGCAGCGAGATCAACGTGTATTGGGGCGAGGCAGGACCGGAGGTGACTCCGGCGGAGACACAGCGGGAAATCTTCTTATTGCTCGACGCCGACGGTTGACTCCAACGCAGTATCGAGTGGACGTAGCGCTACCGCTTCCGATCCACCGCACGTTCACCTACCGCGTCGCCGCGGACGTCGCCCCGGCTCCGGGAACCCGAGTTCTGGTGCCGTTCCGCCGTGACGAGCGGATCGGGTGGGTGGTCGGTGAGGGCTCGCTCGACGACATCAAGGGCATCCGCTCGGTTTTGGCCGTGCTCGATGACGGCCCGACCGTACCCGCCGACCTGTTGGAGCTTTGCCGATGGATGGCCGAGTACTATGTGGCTCCGCTCGGCATCACGCTGCGGGCCGCGCTGCCTTCCGTACTTTGCGACGTGTCACGCGATTACCTGACGATTTTGGCGGCACCTTCCGGCGAGATGCGCGCACGCGAGCAGCGCGTCATGGACGCGCTGCTGGCAAAGACCGGCCCCCAACGAGTTCGCACGCTCCGACGCGACCTGAAAATGGGTTCAATCTGGCCCGAGATCCGGTCGCTCGCTGCGAAGGGGACGCTCGGTCACGAAACCGTGCCACCGAGTGCGCCGGCGGTAAAAACGCGAAGTGTGGTGCGCATCATCCATGGACTGGGCACACTCTCCGCCAGGGAAGAGGCGTTCGGGCGGGCTCGTCGGCAACGAGAGGCCTATGAGCTGCTGGAGGCATCGGGTGGCGTCGCAAATCTGACGCATCTCACCGACGAAGAGGGCTTCAGTCGAGGGGTCATCTCGCAGCTCGAGTCGAAGGGCCTGGTCGGGGTCTTCAAAGAAGAGGAGTTCCGGGATCCCTTCGCCGCCATGCCCTCTGAGACACCTCCCGTCCTTGTGCCGACCGACGCTCAGCAGTCCGCGTTGCACGCGCTCACGAAAGCGCTCGATGAGAAGAGCCCCGCACCGTTCCTGCTCCACGGCATCACCGGGTCCGGCAAGACGCTCGTATACATCGAGCTGCTTCGGGAGGTGCTCGCGCGGGGGCAGACCGGCATCGTGCTGGTGCCGGAGATCGCGCTTACGCCCCAGACTGTTTCACGTTTTCGGGCACACTTCGCGGACGACGTGGCGGTGCTGCACTCCCGGCTGTCGGACGGGGAGCGGTACGATGCCTGGCGGCGGCTGAGGAGCGGAGAGCGGCGAATCGCGGTCGGCGCCCGTTCGGCGCTTTTCGCGCCACTGCCCAACCTCGGCGTCATCGTCGTCGACGAGGAGCACGAGGGCAGTTACAAGCAATCCGACGCGCCTCGTTATCTGGCTCGTGATCTGGCGGTCGTGAGGGCTCAGGCGCATGGCGCCGTCTGTGTCCTGGGCAGCGCGACCCCGTCGCTCGAGAGTTGGAACAACGCTCGCCGGGGCAAGTTCAGACTTCTCCGGCTCCCGGAGCGTGTCGGCGGCGCGAAGCTGCCAATCGTCCGCGTGGTGGACCTTCGCGTCGTGAACCAGCAGCGTGGATCTGCCAAGCGCCCGTCGCGCGGGGCGGGTGTGCTTTCCGAGCAGCTCGTGGCCGCCATCGACGAGCGCTTGAAGAGGGAGGAACAGGTTGTCCTGCTGCTCAATCGACGGGGCTATTCGTCGTTCATCCAGTGTAGGGAGTGCGGCGAGGTAGAGCAGTGCTTGAACTGCTCCATCTCGCTCACCTACCACCGGGTGACGGGCCGCATCGTGTGCCACCATTGTAGGTTCGAGGTCGCTGCCCCGTCCCGTTGCCCCCGCTGTGGCTCCAAAGACCTCTCGTACCGCGGCCTGGGCACCGAGCAGGTCGAACGCGTTTCCGTGGAGACGTTCCCCGAGGCACGGATCGCCCGCATGGACGTCGATACCACATCGGGGAAGTGGGCTCACCAGCGTATCCTCGACCGAGTGGAGAGGCGCGAGGTGGACATCCTGCTCGGCACGCAGATGATCGCCAAGGGGCTCGATTTCCCGTTGGTGACATTGGTGGGGGTCGTCAACGCGGATGTCGGCATTCACCTCCCGGATTTCAGGGCGAGCGAGCGTACGTTTCAGCTCCTGAGCCAGGTTGCGGGCCGCGCGGGCAGGGGAGCACTAGGCGGAGAGGTCCTCATTCAGACATCTCTGCCGGATCACTACGCGATCCAATCGGCGGTGATGCACGACTTCGAGGGTTTTGCCGTGCGTGAACTCTCGGAGCGCGAAGGTCCGCTGTACCCCCCACATGTGCGCCTGATCAACATCATCGTCAGCAGCCCCGATCAGGGCCTCGCGGCCACGGGAGCCGAGCGGGGCGCCGCATGGATGCGGCGCTGGTTGTCGCACCGAGGCCAGGGGCGCAAGACGAGTGTGGAGCTGGTCGGTCCGGCACCCGCCCCCATCGAACGGCTTCACGGGCGCTGGCGGTGGCACTTCCTCATGCGCAGCGGCTCGCCCGCGGCCCTGGGTGCGTGCGCTCAGGCGCTCATCAGCGGCTACTCGCTGCCACCCGGAGACGTACGGTTGGCTCTGGACCGCGATCCCGTGGCGCTGCTGTAGGCTGCCATTGCAAGTGCGGCCGGGTGCAGGGTACTTTCGCTTGAAGAGTCCGTGGGTAGACCAATAGGGAACCAGGAGGGGCTGTGGGCTGCTTGGCGCTGAACGCATCGTTCGAGCCACTCACGATCATCCCTGCCCGTCGCGCGGTCCGGCTGGTCCTGGACGGGAAAGCCGAGATCCTAGAGAAGGACGGAGGCAGGCGTTTCCGATCCGAGAACCGGATCATTCCCTGTCCGTCCGTGATTCGGCTGGTGCGGTTCGTCCACGTCCCCCGCAGATTCCGGCGACAGGTGACCAACACGTTTCTGTTCGCCCGGGACAACTACTCGTGCCAATACTGCGGACGGCGAAAGCACGAACTCCGCAGCCGCCAATTCCTCACACGCGACCACATCGTGCCGCTGTCGCGCGGGGGGGGCAACACGTGGGAGAACGTGGTTACCTGTTGTTCTCCGTGTAACAACCGCAAGGGCGACCGGCTTCCGCGTGAGGCAGGCCTGCGACTGCTGACCGAGCCGAAGAAGCCGAACTACGTGCACCTCGTGTGGGTGGTCCGACGCGTAACGGGAGCCCAGGCGAAGTATATTCGCATGTTCTATGGCGAGCACGCCTTGGACGCGGTGTCGGGACGGCACTCCGAGCAGCCCATCGAGATCGGCGGCTAAGCGGCCCTCGGCCAGCGGCTCTCAGTCCTCCAGCCAAGCGTAGGGCCGCTCGTAGAACTGCCCATAACCGCGCACTGTCCCTTTATGTGTGTACTCTTTCCAGCGTACAACCCAGCCCCTGACCTCGTCCTGGCTGACATCGTAGCTGAACCCTGGCTGCGTCGACCGCTCGGCCAGGAATCGCTTTAGATAGGCGGGCATGTTGCTGATCCCGTCTACCTCGAAGTCCGCCTCCGTCACTTCGACGACCGCGCCTTGGATCTCGGACTCGGACATCTTGAGAGCACGGATCGCCTCTTCCACGGCGGTCTTGACCGGGGCGAGGTCGGGGGCAGATCCGGTGCGTGCCGTGATTTTCTCCACGAGTCCGGCGGTGTCCGGCGCGGACAATTCGGCGCGGGCGCTCTGAAGCCCGTTCAGGAGGGCCTCGTGCAGACGAAGCAACTGCAGGTACTCCCGCGTCGCCGGGTTCCCGGAACTGGATTGGGCCATTCGGCTCTCGCGATTTTCGTGCGGAACGTGCGGCGAGCCGCACGAGATGTATCGGTATACGTCTAAAGAGGCGCTGCGGGTGTGGTTGCGGCAATCGTTCGCCCCAACTCCGGCCGGCGCCGTTGCCCCGGTGTGGAGTTGGCGGGGGAGACCGACACATGCTTGATTGAGGTCGTCACCATCGCCGGGACGGGTCATGACCGACAAGCAAAACGACCGCCACGACGGCAGCGTTCCACCCCCTGCCGGCAAGCCGACCCCCGTTCGGAATCTGGGCTCGACCGGAGACTCGACGCAGGTGCAGCCCGATACCGACATCGTCGCGATCGAAGTCGAGGGGGTGTCGTGGACGGTACGGGTCCAGGGTCGATCCGGCGGGTCGTCCCCGGCCAAGGCACCGCTGCTGCTCTTGGGATTTTGGAAATCGGCCCCATCGGACGCCCCCCCCGACCGCGAGGCGCTCATCGTCGGTAGCTCGCTCGCGGCTCTCAGCCCGGATGAGTTGGTGGAGGTCCACGCCCAGAGCGCAGAGCCCGCCGAGCGCTCATCGCGCCCAGGGTTCTTCGCCGAGATCAGCGAACGCCGACGTTCTTGACCGCCCGGGGCGATTGAGCGAAGCCTGCTAACAAACCACCGTGCGCAGGACTCCCTCAGATAATCCGAGGGCCAGCGGGTGCCCGAATCCGGCCCCGCACTTAAGTTCTCTTGGATGAACAGACTTCTTCAACAGGACGCGACTGGCGGGTGTCTCTAGAACGATCCGAAATGCCGACCGACGGTGATCTGGTCCACCGAGCGAGACGGGGCGATGAAGTCGCCTTCGGTTTGCTCGTGGAGCGGTATCAGAGGGCTGCGTATGCCGTGGCCTTGTCCGTTACGAATCGACACGAGGACGCGGAAGATACCGCTCAGGAAGCGTTCCTGGTGGCGTTGCAGCGGCTCGATGAATGCAGGAGCCCGGAGCGATTTGCGGGGTGGTTGATGACCATCGTACGAAACCGGTCTCGGAATTTGGTGAGAAGGGAGTCGTTGAGACAGACGGATCAGGTTCCTCTGGGAGCCCGGTCTCGTTTGCCGATGCCGGACCGGGTGACCGAGACGGCGGAGTTGCGAGGAAGATTGAGGGAGGCGCTGGCTCTGCTTCCCGATGTGCAGCAGCAGATCGTGCTGCTGCACGACTTGGAAGGATGGAAACACCGCGAGATCGCGGATCGGGTGGGGCTGCCGCCCGGCACGGTTCGGTCGCACCTCCACTTCGCGAGGAAAGCGTTGCGGGTGTCGCTCGGCAGTGTGACGGGCGAGCCCGACTTACAGAGGAAGGTTCAATGAGGGACATGCACGGCGGATCGGACTACGCGGACGGACTCGTTTTGGACAAAGAGTTGGCCGACGCTTTGAGGCTCGTCGACCCCGCAAGTCAGGATCCGAACTACTGGGTCCGTTTTCGCTCCTGGGTCGTAAGCAACGCCGTGGCCGAACTGGCGCGGCGTCGGCTCATGCACGAGTTGACGGTTGCCGACGTAATGTCGTCTTGGGCGCGGGCGGTGGTTCCGACCGCGGCACTGGCTGCTGCACTCGCCGGCCTACTCTTGGTACGTGGCCCCGATCTCCCAACGCCGCAATCGGTTGGCGTGGAGGAACTCTTGGTCAGCGAGGTCGAGGGGGAGCCGATTCCGACGGCCCTCGCTCCGGCCACGAGCGGCCCTGTCGCCTTTGCATCGGAGACGTTCTGATGGAACACGGATCGCGTACCCGACTGGTGACCGCAGTCATGCTGGCGGTCGTCTTCGCGTCGGGCGTCTTGTTGGGCCTCGCGGCCGACAACAACCTGGGCGCGGAGCCGCCGCAGATCGCCGCACAAGGAGCGGATGGCGATCAGCGTGACGGGAAACGGGAACGGCGCATGCCGATGTACGAACAGGTCGGGCCCTCGACGGACCAGATGGTCTTCATCGATTCGATCGTGAAAGAGTATCGAACGCAGATGGACGGCCTGCACACGGAGTTTCGTAGAGCCTACAACCCCCGGTACCAGGCGCTGATTCAAGAGACGCGCGAGGTGATCAAGACCGTGTTCTCCGAAGAGCAGGCCGCCGAGTACCAGGCCCTCCTGGACGACTTCGACCGGAGACGCGCCGAGCGTAACGAGAAGGACGCCGGGGCCTAGATCCATGAAAACGACATACCGGGCTACGGCCCGTTTTGTGGCTTGCCTGCTGGCAAGCCTGGTGCTTCTTGTGCCCTACCTCGCTGCTGCACAGCAGACCGTCACCCTCGAAGAAGCCGTTCAGCTCGCTCTGGGTCGCAGCCCGCAGATGCTGCAGCAGGAGCAGGCGCTGGAGAACGCAGCCCTCGCCGAACGCTCGGCGTGGGGAGCCTTCCTGCCCAGCGTGAGCGCGAGTTCGGGCGGCTCTCTACGCAGCGCCAACATACTCGACCCGAACACCGGTCGGATCATCGGCGGCAGCTCCGACTCCTATTCGGCCGGACTCTCGGGGCGGGTCGACCTCTTCCGCGGAGGTAGCCGCTTCGTCGAGCTCGATCGTACCGAGGCGGACATGCAGGCCGCGTTGGCGCGTCGGGAGAGCCAGCGCTTCGCCGTCGCGCTCACGACCAAGAACCTGTTCTTCGCTTCGCTACGCCAGTCCGACCTGTTGGACGTCTCTCGCCAGCGTGTGGAGCAGGCGGAACAGAACCTGCAAATCGTGAGGGCTCGATCAGAATTGGGGCGCGCGACGATCTCGGATTCCTTGAGGGCGCGGCTGGACCTCGTGAACGCTCGGCAGGCCGTGCTCCAGGGTGAAACGGCTCTACGCGGGGCCCGCTTCGCGTTGGGACGGCAGGTTGGCGAGTCCGCGCCGGTGATTTCGGCCCGTCCCGATGATCTGGATCCATCCGGGCTGCCGCTCACGGAGGCGGAGATCATGGAGCTTGCCGAGGCGTCTGCACCGACGGTTGTCGCCGCCGCCTATTTGACCAGCGCCGCCGCGGCTTCCGTCCGTGCAGCGAGGACGGGATACCTGCCGACGTTGTCGATGTCGACCGGATACAACTGGAACAACCAGGACCGATCGTTCATCGGCGGCAGCACGAGCTGGAGCCTCGGACTGAGTGTCTCCTATCCGATTTTCAACAACTTCCAGCGCGAGTCGTCTCTCGATCGCGCGCAGTTCTCGCAGCGCCTCGCGCGGCTGCAGGAGGACGACACCCGGCTGGCCGCGCGACAAGAAGCGGATGCGGCACTCTACAACCTGCGCACCGCGCAGCGGGCCATCGAGATTGCTGAAGAGGCTTCGCTCGTAGCAGGAGAGGACCTAAGAGTGGTACGTGAGAGGTATTCCGTAGGGGTGGCGACGATTCTCGACATCTTGATCAGCCAGAGTGCGGCCGATCAGGCGAGCGTCGACGTCGTAACTTCACGATACGACTATGTGCTGGCTCGGGCGGAACTCGAGTCGATTTTGGGGAGGGAGTTGTGAGTGATCTGATCATCAAGACCGAAGGCCTGAGCAATGACTACGTGCTGGGCGCCGAGACTGTGCGCGCGGTCCGCGGCGTGGACCTCAATATCGCGGTGGGCGAGTTCGTCGCCGTCATGGGGCCGTCTGGCAGCGGCAAGTCCACGTTCATGAACATGATCGGCTGCCTCGATACGCCGACGGATGGCCGGTATTGGCTCAGCGGACAACTCGTCAGTGAACTGAGCGACGATCAGCTCGCGAGGGTGCGGAATCAGAAGATCGGGTTCGTTTTTCAGACCTTCAATTTGTTGCCACGCGCTACCGCGCTTCACAACGTCGAGCTGCCGCTCATCTACGCCGGCATGAGGGGCAAGGAAAGGCGGGCACGAGCAGCCGAGAAGCTCGAGTTGATCGGTCTGGGAGATCGCATGGACCACAAGCCCCCGGAGCTTTCAGGTGGTCAGCGCCAGCGTGTGGCAGTAGCGCGCGCGCTCGTGAACGAGCCGGACCTGCTACTCGCGGATGAGCCGACCGGTAACCTCGACTCGGTGACCAGCACGGACATGATGCGCCAGCTCACTGAACTCAACGCCAACGGGCAAACGATCGTCTTGGTGACACACGAGCACGACATCGCCGAATACGCGAAGCGGCAGGTGCATCTGAAAGACGGGCTCATCGAGCAAGACTTTCTCAACGCGCAGGTGGAGGTCACGGTATGACGAAGATCATCGAGCGGTTCGCCGTCCTCGGCTTGATCGCTCTCACGATCAGCGCCTGCCAGCAAGGAGAAGCGGAGGAGGCGGTTTCGACCGTCGAGACCGTCGAGGTCGTGCGCGGCAATCTCCTGATCAGCGCGGAAGCCACCGGGACGATGGAGGCGATCCGCGAGGTCGAGGTCAAATCGAAGGCGTCCGGTGAAATCCTGCGGCTGCATGTCGATATCGGCGACGAAGTGCAGCCTGGAAGCGTGCTCGCGGACATCGACCCGCGCGACGTGCAGAACCGCTTCGACCAGACGGAAGCCGATCTCGAGGTGGCGCAGGTGCGGTTCGACATCGGTGAAGCTCAACTCGATCGCTCGAATCAACTGCTGGAGCGAGAGGTGATCACGGCGCAGGAGCACGAAGGCGCGCGCGTCGAGTTCGCGAACTCGAAGGCCAATCTCGTGAAGGCTGAAACGAGCCACGACCTCGCAAAGCTCCAGCTCTTGGACGTGCGCATCTCGGCCCCGATGACAGGGACGATCATCCAGAAGAACGTCGAAGAGGGCATGGTTATTCAGTCCGCTTCCGGCAATGTCTCCGGTGGCACGACACTTTTCTTGATGGCCAACCTGGGCGAGATGCAGGTGCGCACGCTGGTCGACGAAACGGACATGGGCCAGCTAGAGCCCGGTATGGTCGCCAACGTGAAGGTCGAGGCCTTTCCCGACCGCACCTTCCAGGGCACGGTCGAGAAGATCGAGCCCCAGGCGATCGTGGAGCAAAACGTGACGATGTTCCCGGTCATCGTGAGCATCGACAATCGTGCGCGCCTCTTGCGGCCGGGCATGAACGCTGAAGTCGAGGTGATGGTCGACGAGGCGGTCAACGTTCTGGTCGTGCCCAACAACGCCATCGTGCAGACGAGCGACGTCGGTCCGGCCGCTATGGCGCTCGGCCTCGACGTCGACAACATGGACTTGACCGAGTTCATGCGCGCGGGCCGCGGTGGGCCGCGCGGCGAGGGACGAGGTGGCCAGGGGCGCCGCGGCGGCGAGGCCGCTCAGCGGGGCGGGGACGAGTCGCGTGGCGGTCGCGGTCAGTCTGGGGCCAGGAGCGGCGGGGCGGGAGGAGCCGACTTCTCCGCGCTGCGTGCCCAGCTCGAGTCTGGTGAGATCACTCAGGAGGAGTTGCGCGCTCGCTTCCAGGGTTCGATGTCAGGCGGCTTCGGTGGTGGCGCCGCGAACGGTGCGCCACCACGGGAGTCCCGGTCCGCGGTGGTCTTCGTGATGGGCGCCGACTCAGTAACGAGCCCCCGGCTCGTCCAGATCGGCCTCAATGACTGGGACCGCACGCAGATCGTCAGTGGCGTTGACGAAGGTGAAACGCTCGTCGTTGTCGGCGCCGCGCAGCTCATGGCGCAACAGCAGGTGTATCTGGACCGAATGAGGGAGCGCATGGGGGGCGCCAACCCGTTCGGCGGTAATACGGGGCGGGGTATGTCTGGCGGTCGCGGTCGCAGGTAGGGCGAGACCGTGCTCGTTTTCGAGATCATCATCGTCGCCATGGCGGCGATCCGGGCGAATGTACTGCGCTCGGTTCTGACCACGTTGGGCATCATCATCGGTGTCGCTGCCGTGATCACGATGGTGGCCCTCGGCGAGGGGGCCCAGCAGCGCGTCGCGCAGCAGATCGAGACCATGGGTACGACGGTCCTCACCATCCGGCCTGGCCAACAGTTCTCCATGGGGGTATCACGCGGCGACGCCCGCATGAAGATCGAGGATGCCGAGGCGCTGCGCAGCGAGGCGCTGGGGTTTCTCAAGGTCTCGCCGGAGATCCAGTCTCGAATGCAGGTCGCCTACCTGCGTTGGAATTCCAGCAACACGCTCATGGGTGTGTGGCCGGAGTACTTCGACATCTACAACCACGAGGTCGAGGAAGGGCGCTTCTTTACCGAGGGTGAGCTCCGCGGCCGTCGCAGGGTTGCCGTGCTCGGCCACAACCTGCCCGAGTCGCTCGGGGAGACGCCGGCGGAGCTGCTCGTCGGGCAGACCATCCAGTTACGAGGGATCCCCTTCGAAGTGGTCGGCGTGCTCGTGGAAAAAGGCGACGCCGCTTGGGTGCGCCCGGACGACCAGATCTTCATTCCCCAGACCACGGCTCAGTACCGTGTGATGGGTGGCCGCGACCGTCTCAACGCGATTTACGCCGCGCCGGAGAGTGCCGAAGAACTAGACCGCGCGTACAGTGAAATCGATCGCGTCATCCGGAGGGAGCATCGTATTCGTCCCGGGGAGGACGCGGACTTCAACATCCGCAACTCGGCGGATCTGCTCGCGACGTTCAACGAAACCAATCAGACGTTCACGTTGCTGCTCTCTGGTATCGCCGGCGTGAGCTTGCTCGTCGGGGGCATCGGCATCATGAACATCATGCTGGTGTCCGTCACTGAGCGGACTCGTGAGATCGGGGTGCGCAAAGCACTCGGGGCCACCCGCAGCGCCATCATGATCCAATTCCTGGTCGAGGCGCTGTTCCTGTGCGTGCTGGGCGGTCTCTTGGGGGTGGCGGTCGGCTACGGCGCCGCCGAATTGATGACGAGGGTCGCCGAGTGGGAGACGGTCGTGGCCCCTCAGGCGGTGGCGGTGGCGCTTGGGTTCAGCGCCGCGATCGGGCTCTTCTTCGGGATTTGGCCCGCGCGCAGAGCTTCGGTGCTCGACCCGATCGACGCGTTGAGGTACGAGTAGCGACTGCCACCGGCAGACACCAGCTACCGGCCGCCGACCTCCCGAAGAAGTACCGTCCTCGTCACACCACGGCGCATCAGCGTGAGCGGTATCCCACTACCCGCTCTCGATAGAGCCAATTGCAGACCCTCGATCGACCGCACCGCGATCTGATCGACGCGTACGATGACGTCGCCCGGCTTGATGCCGGCGAGCGCCGCGGGCGTCCCTGTCAGCACCTCGGTGACGAGAACGCCGCCATCGACGTCGAAGACCTCAGCCATCTCGGGTGACATGTCGAGCAGCTCGGCGCCGCCGGCGCGGTTCTGACCGAGAAGGTACGGCGCGAGCGGCCGGAATCCACTTTTCGTCACGGGCAGCGCGTCGCTGAGCGGAACACCCCTCGGCGGTGTCGACGCCACGCCGTACAGCGTGCCCGCCGTGGAAACGGTCTCTTCCGTCATGGACTTCCGCAGCCTCTGGGAGCGCTCGGAGAGTTGCTCGATGGCGCCGCGAATCTGCAGCAGTTGGTTGTCGTTCTCGTTGCCGCGGGGTGTGCCCGAGACTCGGTTGAGATAACGGAGTCGTTCAGCCTCTCGGCCTCGCACTTCACGGAACAGGCGGTTCAGTTCGTCCATTTCCCGCTGGAGCGAATCGTGCTGTTCTCCCCTGAAGACGAAGAATCCGAATGGCGCCCGCATCTCCTGCGACACCCAACCCTGCACCATGTCTTCGAGGCGTGGGAAAACGAAACGCACGTCGGGTGGCGGGGCGACGGTGACTCCGGGCACCCGGGGACTCAACATGACGGGCCTCGACCGTTCGCGCGTTTGCGTGACGACCTGAACGCTTCGGATTCGGGCGGCCTGCTCGAGCCGCAGGCGCAACGAGTCCATCGCCCGGAAACTGGTCTCGATCATCGAGTCGGGCTGGAAGCGGAGGGTGAAGACGGTCGAGGATCGAGGACGCTCCCGATCGGCGGCCCTCAGGTCGACCGTATGAACCTGGTCGTTGCGGATGAACACGACGTGCACCGGGTCGCCCGGGTCGAGCAGCAAGCGCGTGTTGATGTTCTCGAAGTCGTTGCGGCTCTCGACGCCGTTGATCGCCAAGAGCAGGTCTCCCTGGCGGAGCCCAGCGGCTCGAGCAGGGGCCCCCGGCGTCACTTCGGTGAGCACGACGGTGAATCGCGAACCGGTGCTGTTGGTGCGTACCTCGAAGGAAATCCCGATCCACCCGCGAGAGGCTGCCGCCGCGGGCGCATCCGCCTCCGCGCGCGCAGCGGCCCTCTGCGCCGTCCCGGACTCTGGGGTGAGCGCCAGAGCGGCTCCGACGGCCGCGACGCCGTACAGCGTACGTTTCAGCATCAGAACCAGTTGCTCCGGCTGGCCACCAGCTGTGTGGTGGATTCTCGTCCGTCGAACCAGTCGTTTTGACTGGCTACGAGCCGGGCCGTAGCCTCGCGCTCACCGAGCACGGAAACGAGGACGCCATTCAAGAACGAATCGCCAGGAGCCTGGCGGACCGCCGCCTGACTGACCGCGGCCATATGCTCGAGGGCCGCGTAGCGGCTCATCGGGTCGAATCCCGCCTCGATGCCGGACTCGGAAATCAGCAGTTCCTGATAGCGCGCGAACGCGGTGACGTAGTTCTGCTCGGCGAGCCGCACCGCGGACGCCGCGTCTTCGACGTTCGCAGAACTCGCGAATGACGTGGGACCGGCGCGCATCGCCAGCCCGCCCAGCGGCTGCGGCGCACCGCGCGCGTTCAGCACGGCCCCTGCACCGGTTCCAGAGAGAAAAAGCATGATCGCGGCTGTCGCACGCATCCATCCGGGCGTTTGCGCCAGACCCATCTTGCGGAAGAGGCCGGCGTCTTCGATAAGGCCTTCCGAGCGCAAGCGAGCCTCGAGCGGCTGCCAATCCCCCTGCGGAGGCCTGATCTCCGGCAGAGAGCCCAGCGCCTCAGTCTGACTGCGCAGGGCAGCCAGCTCTGCCGAGCAAGCCTCGCACTCGGCGACGTGGGCGGATTCTTCAGGCTCGGATGTGTGGTCGACCAGCCGTGCGAGCGTTTCGGCGTTTAGATGCTCCATGCTTCTGCTCCATTTTCCTGCGCTGCGCCGTCCAAAACACTGAGCATCTCTCTCATCTTCGCTCGCGCCTTGAAGAGCTGTGACTTCGATGTGCCGGAGGTGACCCCGAGGGTGTCTCCGATCTCCTCGTGCGTATATCCCTCCACATCGTGGAGGATCAGAACCCGCCTCATGCCGTGCGGCAGCACGTCCAGAGCTCTCTCGAGTTGTCTCTGCAACAGCGCGTCCTCTCGACGTGGTGCCACCGGGATCTGCTCGGGCACGGGTCCCTCCCTCTTCGTCCTGGTTTCCGACTTCCGTAGCGCTTGCAACGCCGCGTTCACGGAGATCCGATGCAACCACGTCGAGAAGCGTGCGTCACCCCTGAAGGTCGGCAGGGCCCGGATCGCGCGGATCCAGGCTTCCTGCGCATAGTCTTGGGCCAGATCGTCGTCCCCGGCGATTCGGCGCACCACGGCATAGACCCGCGGCGAATACCGGTCGTAGAGCGTCCGGATCCCCCGGGCGTCGCCATCAGCGGCCAGCCGGATCAGCTGGCCCTCGGACAGTCCCTCAGAGCTTTCTCTCATTCCTGACCTTCGATGCACTCCATCGTGCGCGCGGTTGCTTCTACGTCTGTCGAAGTCTCAGACCCGCGCAGAGATCTGGGCGTCTCCAGTACCCGGCTGTTCAGCGCTCGCTCCCGGTTCCTCCGGACCGCCTCCTTGGCTATCGTCATCCCTTCGAATCCACCACGAATCGAAGCGAGCGCCGATGCCGGAGCAGATCCCCCTTCCCGGAGCGACCCACCTGGAGTGCACGGGTACCGGAGCAGCCGTAGAAGGCGAGCAACTCATCGGGCTGTCCGCCGTCGGTAAGCCGCTCTTCGCACGGTACGATCTGGATGCCATCGCCGATCGCTTCACGCCGGACGCGGTCGCTGGGCGGGATGCCGATCTCTGGCGATACGAGGAGGTTCTCCCGGTTCGGGATCGCTCCGCGCAGCTGAAGCTCGGCGAAGGCTGGTCCCCGCTCGTGGATGCCCCGCGCACCGCGGCGCGATTGGCGGTTCGGAAGCTCTGGATCAAGGACGAAGGGCAGAACCCGACCGGGAGCTTCAAGGCGCGCGGCCTTTGCTTGGCGGTTTCCCGCGCTCTGGAGTTGGGTGCGGAAGAGCTGGCGCTGCCCTCCGCAGGCAACGCCGGCAGTGCGGCCGCGGCTTATGGGGCTGCCGCCGGCCTTCCCGTGCACGTGGTGGTTCCCTCGGACACGCCGCCGGCGATTCTGGAAGAGATCAGAGCACTCGGCGCGGACCTCCAGCTACTCGATGGCCTCATCTCCGACTGCGGCAAAGTCGTAAAACAGGGTGTCGAGCAGCACGGATGGTTCGACCTCTCGACCCTCAAGGAGCCGTATCGTGTCGAGGGAAAGAAGACCATGGGTTACGAGTTGTTCGAACAGCTGGGTAGACGGCTCCCGGACGCGATCATCTACCCGACCGGCGGCGGCACCGGACTGATCG
>JAYZBT010000135.1:0-27853 GCA_036338615.1 Gemmatimonadota bacterium | reverse complement strand
TCGTCCGACGGGGACTGGACTACGGTCGCCAGGGATTCAACCGCTGGGACCTCACCCGTGAGGTCCTCAAGGCGATTCGTCCGATCTCGGACGCGGACGGAGGCTGATCGCCCGACGTATCGACGCGACGACCCAAGGACTTCGAAGCTGCTGGGCCCACTGTAGGATTGTCTTACCGCCGTCCGCGCTCCGGGCGGCGGGGTGAAGCGCCGTGCGTCGGTCCTGCCCACGCGCGGCACCAGCGTCGGCCCCTTCATCCACCAGCAGTCGCATGGTATCTGCGTCGCCTCTCAGGCCGGTCAGGATGAGCGCGGTCCTCCGGTCGTCGCGCCGCCGGTCGACATCGGCGCTGCGCTCTAGTAGAAGCAGAATACAATCGTTCCGACCGAACATGGCCGCCACGTGCAGCGCCGTCGTTCCCTCGTGATTGGGCACGTCCACCGGGAGGCGCCCGGTCCAATGCCGCTTCGATCATGGATGGGCGGCCCTTGAGGCATCCGTGCAGGAGCATGTGGGCGAGCGTGGAGTCGGTTACGCCGATGCCTACTTCCTCCAACAAGCGCAAGGCTTTTTTGTAGTGTCCGCGCGCAGAGGCTCGTCGGATCTCTCGCTCCACGTCTGCCCTCTCGATCGGGGTTTCGCGCTCAGCGTTTGTCAGTGGGTCCGTGTCAACTATACGAGTGGGCGAAGGTGCGAGCGCAGGCAGGGATCGCTCGGTGATACGCGACCCTGGAAAAATCGCCCCTGCACACCGTATACTCACCCTATACTCACCGTATACTCTTAGGTGACTCTTCTACCGCCGCGCGAGCGACGGACGGATAGGCCGCTGTCGATGAGAATCTCAGGAGCGCCAGGAATGAGGAAAGCCTCTCTTGCGATCCCACTGATCGCATGCGTAGGCGTGGCCGTTGCCACCTGCACCGTGCCGGGACAACCGAGTCAGTCCTCGATGCTCGCAGCCGCGGCTCATCCGGTTCCCAGCAGCTACGAGGGTGCGAACGCGGTAGTAGAACAATACTGCACCCGCTGCCACAGCGAGCGCAGGCAGAGCGGTGAACTCGTCCTGGAGGACTTCGACCTCGCGAACGCCCCGGAGAATGCCGCGGCGGTCGAGAAGATGATTCGCAAGCTGCGCGCGGGTATGATGCCGCCCTCCGGTGCCGGGCGGCCCGAAGAGGCTGTGCTTCAGGCGGTCGCGACCGAGTTGGAGACCATCGTCGATCGTGCCGCCGCTCGGAACCCGAATCCAGGCACACGTACGTTCCAACGGCTCAACCGGGCCGAGTACCGAGGTGCGGTTCGCGACGTGCTCGGACTCGACGTGGACGTGAGCAGCTTTCTGCCGCTCGATACCAAGAGCGCGAATTTCGACAACATCGCCGACGTGCAGATGCCGTCGACGACGGTCATGGAGGGCTACCTGCGCGCGGCCGGACAGATCGTGCGTATCGCGCTCGGGGATCCAGACGCCGAAGTCAGCAATACCATCTACCGGATTCCCCGCGTGCAGTCCCAGCGGGAGCGCGTCGAGAACGCGCCGTTCGGGACGCGCGGCGGCCTCTCTGTGGTGCACAATTTCCCGGCCGACGGAAAGTACGTGTTCCACATCATGCCCTATGCCGCGGTGGAGGGTGAGGTCTTCGCCCGGACCTACGGCTACGAGCAGATCGAGGTCTCGATCGACGGGGAACGAGTAGCGTTGCTCCCGATCGACCGATGGATGTCCGAGTCCGAGCCGTCGGGTCTGAATATCCGAACCGACTCGCTGCAGGTCACCGCCGGCCCCAAGCATGTGACGGCCGCCTTCGTGCGCCAGTACGAGGGAGCAGTGGACGACCTGATCCGCCCCATCGATCACACGCTCGCCGACGGACAGATCGGCGTCGGTCTGGGCGTGACCACGCAGCAGCATCTGCAGCGCATGACGATCCTAGGGCCTTTCGAGGTCACCGGCGTGTCCGAAACACCGACGCGTAGCGCCGTCTTCAGCTGCCGCCCCACGTCACCCGACGAAGCGCGGCCGTGTGCTGAAGCGATCGTGGCGCGCATGGCGGCCAAGGCGTACCGACGACCCGTCCGCCAGGACGACGTGGATGGTCTACTGACGTTCTACGATCGCGGCGCCGTCGACGGCGGATTCGAGGGGGGCATTCGAACGGCGCTCCAGGCCATGTTGACGAGCCCGCACTTCATCTTCCGCATGGAAGAGCGACCCGCCGACGTACAGCCGGGCGAGATCTACGCCATCAGCGACATAGATCTGGCGTCCAGGCTCTCGTTCTTCCTCTGGGGCACGCCGCCGGACGAGCAGCTGCTGCGACTCGCCCAGGCCGGCGACCTCTCGAAGTCCTCGGAGATCGAGAGGCAGGTCCTTCGCATGATGGCCGACCCGCGGGCTGAGGCGCTCGCGACGCGCTTCGCCGCTCAGTGGCTCAGGCTTCAGGACCTCGAGAAGGTCCATCCCGACGCGCTGACCTATCCGTATTTCGATCAGACTCTCGCGGATGCGATGCATCGCGAAACAGAACTCCTGTTCTCACACCTGGTCTCGGAAGACAGGTCCGTACTCGAACTGCTGACCGCGGACTACACGTTTGTGAACGGACGCCTGGCCCGCCACTACGGAATCCCAGGCGTGACGGGTACGGACTTCCAGAGGGTCTCGTACTTGGACGAGAGGCGTCGGGGCCTGCTGGGGCATGGCAGCATTCTGACGCTGACTTCGCATCCCGACCGTACCTCACCGGTACTCCGGGGCAAGTGGGTGCTCGAGGTGCTGCTGGGCGCGCCGCCGCCGCCGCCGCCGCCCGACATACCTTCGTTCGACGAAACGGACGGCTCGGCGGACGGGCGCTTCCTTACGGTGCGCGAGCGTATGGAGCAGCACAGGGAGAACCCCGCGTGCCAGTCCTGTCACAAAGTGATCGACCCCATCGGGTTGGCACTCGAGAACTTCGACGTGACGGGGGCCTGGCGTGCCCGCGACGGCGGCAACCTCGTGGATCCGGCTTCTGAGCTCTACGACGGGACGCCATTGAACGGGCCCGGAGACCTACGCGACGCGCTGCTGCACCGACCTGAGGTGTTCTTCAGGGTTTTCACCGAGAACCTGATGGCGTATGCGCTCGGCCGTCGAGTCGAGTACTATGATATGCCCACGATCCGTTCGATCACGCGTGAGGCGGCCAGGAACGACTACAAGGTCTCTTCTTTCGTGCTCGGAGTCGTGCAAAGCCCGGCGTTCCTGTCGGTGCGGGCTGCAGTGACCGAACAAGCCGGCCAGAACTGATGAAATTACGCGTAACCTCACGTACCCTCGGGCGAGGTCCGAAGCGATGAACTACATCACCGGAAAGCACATTTCGAGGCGCACCCTACTGCGCGGTATGGGTGCGGCCGTTGGCCTCCCACTCCTCGACGCCATGGTTCCCGCGAACCGTCTCTGGGCATCGACGGAGGCGGGAATGGCTGCCGACAAGACGCGTCTGGTGTGCATCGAACAGGTGCACGGCGCGGCGGGCTGCAACGACCTCGGCGCTTCGATGAACCTCTGGTCGCCGGCCAAGACCGGTCGTGACTTCGACCTCTCGTCCACCAGCCTCAAGTCGCTTGAGCCATTCCGCGATTATCTGACCATCGTGTCCGATACAGACTGTCGTGAGGCGGACGCGAAGGCCGCGAAGGAGATCGGCGGCGACCACTTCCGAACCACCGCGGTCTTCCTGACGCAGGCCCACCCGAAACAGACGGAGGGGTCGGACGTCTACAGCGGGGTCTCGTTCGACCAGTTGTTCGCCCAACGCTTCGGTGGCGACACGCCGATCCCCTCGATGCAGCTCTCGATCGAGAACGTCGACCAAGCCGGCGGGTGCGCGTACGGCTACGCCTGCGTCTACACCGACACGATCAGCTGGGCTTCGCCGACCGAGCCGCTCCCGATGATTCGCGACCCGCGCGCCGTCTTCGAGCAGTTGTTCGGTGCCGGGGGCACGAAGGAGCAGCGCGCGCAGCGGCTCCAGACAGACGGCAGCATTCTCGACTGGGTGTTGGGCGAGATGAACATGGTGCGGCGGACGCTGGGTCCGGAGGACCAACGTCGCCTGGATCAGTATACGAACAACATCAGGGAGCTCGAGCAGCGCATTCAGCGCATCGAAGGGCAAAATTCCGGTGGAGACGAGCGTGAGATTCCCGAGGCGCCCGTGGGCGTGCCGGACTCTTTCGAGGCGCACGTGAAGCTGATGTTCGACCTCAAAGTGCTCGCGTTCATCTCCGACACCACGCGCGTCTTCTCGCTGAAGCTGGGTCGTGACGCGTCCCCGCGCGTCTATCCCGAAGCCGGGACCACGACGCCGTTCCACTCGGCATCGCACCACGGTGGCCGCGCGGATCGAGTCGAGAATTTCGCCAAACTCAACGCGTACCACGTGTCGATGATTCCGTACTTCCTGCAGCAGCTCCAAGAGTATCAGGAGGGCGACGCGACCCTGCTCGACAAGACCATGTTGATGTACGGCTCCGCGATGGCCGACAGCAATCTTCACAACCACATCCGCTGCCCGCTCTTCCTGGCGGGAGGCGCGAACGGTGTCCTGAAGGGTGGCGAGCATGTGCGCGCGCCGCTCGGCACGCCCATGGCCAACGTCTACCTCGACCTCCTGCACAGGATGGGCCTGGACAACCTGAACTCCTTCGGCAACAGCACGGGCACATTCTCGGTCTGAGCAACGACCCCGAGCGGGAGCACGACATGTTCGCAGCACGAATGAAGAGCGGTGTCTGTCTGGGCTCGATCGTAGCCTTGAGCCTACTGCTCGTGGCCGCCACGGTCGATGCGCCGACGGCGGAGTCGCCGGTGGCCGATGCCGCACAGCGCGGCGACATCGAGGCCGTACGCTCTCTGCTGCGAAACGGGGCCGACGCCAGCGCCGCGCAAGCGGACGGCACGACCGCCCTGCACTGGGCCGCGATGCACAACGATGTCGAAATTGCCGAGGCTCTGTTGTACGCCGGCGCGACCGTGAAGCCGACTACCCGTCTTGGGGGGTACACTCCGCTTCACCTCGCGAGCCGGAGCGGGCACGGCGAGGTAGTACGGGTGCTGTTGGAGGGGGGTGCGGACGCGAATGGCTTCACGAACACAGGCGTCACCGCGCTTCACTTCGCCGCCGAAGCGAACTCGGCGGGCGCCATCCAGGCCCTCGTCGACCACGGGGCCGATGTAGACTCGCGCGATTCGCATTCGAGCCGTACGCCACTCATGTTCGCCTCCGTGGGGAATGCGACGACCGCGCTGCAGGTGCTGATCGACGCCGGCGCGGATGTGTCACTGGCCACGGACATCAAGGACTACGAGCAGATCGCGCAGGCCAACAATGAAGACCGATCGCGTCGCACTCGCGTCCGCGATGCCGGCCTCCCGCCGAGCGAACGGTCAGCCTCACGAGGGCGTGGGGGTCCGCCACAGCGGGCGCAGGCACAACCTGGTTCCGGTCGCTCCACTGGGTCCTCTACCGCGGCGAAGCCCGACGAGACGAAGCCGGATGAGACGAAGCCCGACGAGACGAAGGTTGAGTTTGGCGAAATTCTCGACTCGATCCGCGCGGCCACCCCGGACGAGACGAAGCCGGACGAGACGAAGCCGGACGAGCCGGCGATCGTAGCACTTTCGTCGACTCAGCAGATCGGGAAGCAGGGCGGGTTCACGGCGCTGCATTACGCGGCTCGTGAGGGCCACATCGGAGCTGCCGCGCTGCTCGTCGAGTCCGGCGCGGACATCGACCAAGTGACAGGGGGTGATGAGTCGAGCCCGCTGCTCGTGGCCGTGATCAACGGGCACTATGATCTGGCGGCGACGCTCCTCGGCAATGGTGCGGATCCGAATCTGGTGAGTGACGACGGAGCTGGCCCGCTCTTCGCGACGCTGAACATCGAGTGGTCGTTGCGAACCTGGTATCCGCAGCCGGGCGCGTTTCGCAGACAGTCCACGTCCTATCTGGACCTCGCTCGGAAACTGCTCGAGGCGGGAGCCGATCCCAACCAGCGCACGAGCACGCACATCTGGTACGCGGCGTACAACGCGGGGCGCATGGGGGTCGATTTCACGGGCGCGACGCCGTTTTGGCGGGCCGCATATGCTACCGACGTGAATGCCATGAAGCTGCTGGTGGCCCACGGCGCGGATCCTGAAATCTGGACCATCAAGCTACCAGCGCGACGTCGGTTCAACCGGGATCCGGATACCCCGAACAACCCGGCCAACGACGAGCCAGAGCCGCTCGACCCGTCGGGCCTTCCAGTCGTTCCTGCTGGTGGGCTTGGAATCCACCCGATGCATGCCGCGTCGGGCGTGGGCTTCGGCACATCTCGCGTCGCCCAGCAGCACCGCAGCGTGCCGGATGGTTGGCTGCCTTCGATGAAGTACTTCATCGAAGAACTGGGGGTAGACCCGAATCTGCGCGACCAGGACGGGTTCACCGCGCTCCACCACTCTGCTGCGCGCGGCGACAGTGAGACGGTACTCTACCTGGTCAGCCAGGGTGCCGACGTCACGCTCATCAGCCGGCGCGGGCAGACCACCGCGGACATGGCGAACAGCCCCGAACAGCGAGCGCAACCGCATCCCGCGACCGTCGCGCTGCTCGAAAAGCTCGGTTCCAAGAACAACCATCAATGCAGGTCGTGCGGAGAGGGTCGCGGTAACTGAACCCCATCCGGACCTACGCGGAGAATTAATGAAGCGACACCTGTCCGCGCTGACGGGGCTGGCGGCAATTGTGGTCACCCTGATCCCTGTGTCCCTCCAGGCTCAGGACACCGAGTGGAATCGCTATACGCTGGAAGGTCTCGGGGGCGTGTTCGTTCGAGCCGAGGCCGACGCCGCGTGTGAGAGCGCCGGCGTGACGGCCTCCTCGATCCAGGCCGAGTTCGCGGTGAAACTCATCGAGTCGGACGTCGACGTTCTCACCGAAGAGGAGATGCTGGAGCACCCCGGATTGCCGGAGCTACGCATTACCATCGAGTGCGTGCCCGGGGCTGGGAACGGCACTGCGGGCACGCTCGCTTATTCGGTGTCGGTACGCGTGCAGCAGTCCGCGCAAATGCTCCGGGACCCCCAGGTGACGCTGGCGGAGGCGGTTACCTGGTATGCCACTGAGATCGGCGTGGCGAGCGAAGAGCATGCGGCGGCGTCGCTCGCTGATGCGATCGAATCCAAGATCGAGCAGTTCGCGGCTGCGTATGTAGCCGCCAACGCCGAAGAGGGCGGCGGCAGCTAGCCCGCTCTGTGGGTGTGCCTAAAAGGGTGCTCTACCCGAGTCGTGCGCGCGCGTCGGGATCATGAAGATCTCCATACCGGGTGCGGGTGACATTCCCTCGCGCACCGCGTGATGCGCATCTGCGGCATCGCGTTGCCGGTTCCGTACGACTTCGACTTCGCTGGAATCGTCGACGCGCCTTATGCGACGTCCGATCCCACTTTGGGCGTCAAGGCGGTCCAGGAGCGCATGTACCGCGGGTGGTGTAGGGACGGCCTCGATCCGGAGCGCGGTTTCGACCCGGGCGATGAGTTCGGTGGGCCCGACCGGCTTGGTGACGTAGTCCATCGCGCCGGCGTCCAGCGCCATCCGCACCATCTCTTCGTCGCCATCCCCGGCCACGCCGGTCAGCATGACGATCGGAATCTCCGCGGTCTCTGGGGTCGCCTTGAGTTGGCGCACCGCCGTCAGCCCGTCCATGACGGGCATCTCCCAGTCCATGATGATGACATGAGGAGTGCGTTCTATCGCGATGCGAAGTGCCTCTTCGCCGTTCGTGGCGGTTACGATCTCCGGCTCTTGGTCGAGCGTCGAAAGAACCGCGCTCACGAATAGGAGCACGGAATTGTTGTCGTCTGCCGCCAACAGGACGGGACGTTCGTCTATGTCGGCGCTCAGTACTGCGGCTCCGATTCCCTCTGGGTATTGCAGTCGCGATCCATCCTCTACACACTCCCGCTCAATCGCCCGGACCGACGTCTGGCCTCCGAGTAACTAGTGTCGACACTTCGGCCCCGGACTTCACCCACGGGTGGCCAGTGGGGTGGGTAGATGTACGAATTGTCTGCCGCGCTGACTGCCACTAGCCTCGATGTCCGTGGGTAATCTGGAGAGGTATGGCAATGACTCGGATCATCGACATGCGAGCAGATCAGTGAGCCGGGTCGGCGTCGTGCTGCTCGCGTTCGGGGAGCCCGAGGGGTCGGATCCCGAGGGCGTGGTCGACTTCCTGGAGGGCATCTTCCTCGCCAATCGCAGGCTCGAACCCGGCTCGGGAGCCCAGCGTGCGCGGCAGCTCGCAGAAGCGCGCGCCCCTGGGCTCATGGAGGCGTACCAGAAGATCGGCGGCTCCCCCATGAACGCGCATGCCGAAGCCCACGCCAGGGCCCTCGAGTCTGCTCTACGGACGCTCGGGCACGAGGCTCACGTCGTCGTCGGCACGCAGTTCACGACCCCGACGATTGCCGACGCGCTCGGGAATTGCCGAGACAGCGGGGTCGACCGACTGGTGGCGCTTCCCTTGTATCCAGTCAGCGGCCCCACCACGACGGTGGCGGCCTTGGAGACCGTGCGCGACCAGCTCCAGATTCTCTCGTGGACCGTGGACGCAGCGTTCATCGGGGGTTGGCACCGCACGCCGAGATACGTGGCGCTTCGGGCTGATGGCATTCGCTCGCTGATGACCGAGCGGGGCCTCGACAGCCAGGACCCGGCGGTCTGCCTCTACTTCTCCGCGCACGGCACTCCGGTCTCCTACCTGAAAGAGGGGAGTCAGTATCAGAGGCATGTGGAGGAGTCGTGCCGACTCATCGCGGACACCGCTGGCTTCGACCGCTACGAGCTCGGATACCAGAACCATTCGAACCGTGCCATCGATTGGACAGAGCCGTCCAATGAGGCCTTGATGCCGACGATTGAAGCCGAGCATGTCTGCGTAGTCCCCTTGAGCTTCATCCATGAGCAGTCGGAGACGCTGGGAGAGCTCGACCTCGAACTCCGGGAGGTCGTGGAGGCGATGGGAATGGGCTTCCACCGGGTAGCCACGCCCCACGATCACCCAGACATGGGCGCCGTGCTAGCCGACCTCGTGCTCGACGCCCTGGCCGGTACGCCGGTGGAACAGATGGGCGCCGCGTCGTGAGCGGGCGGACGCGCTCGGGTCGGAAAGTGGCCGGGGACGCAGAGCTCAGAGGGCTGGAAGGCCTCACGTCGGACCGTGACGACCGTCGGCCGGTACTCGTCGAGCTCTGCGTGGGCACGAGCCTACGCGTCGCGCCCATGCCGTTCATGGAAGCGGCCGTGACGATCGTGCAACACGCACTGGACGGCACCGACCGCCACGCCGACGGTGGTACCGTTTGTCTGCGCCCGTCGAACATGGCCGTCGTGAGCACCTGCAATCGGGTGGAGTTCTATCTAGCCGTCGAGGCCGATGCGGTCGATGAGATGATTCACGCGATCCGCGCCGAAATATTCCTCAAGGCGGCGGACGCCGTGGGTTTGCACGTCGAGCCGTTGGTCTACGTGCATCGCGGCTCCCACGCGGTGCGACATCTCTGTAGAGTCGCCGCCGGCCTCGATTCGCTCGCGATCGGAGAGCATGAAGTCGCGGGCCAAGTGTCGCGCGGATTCGCCCGCTCCGTCGATACGGAAGGCTGGAATGATGCGTTGATCGCTATGGCGGAGGCGGCCAGACGCGCCAGCCGACGCGCCCGGCAGGAGACCGGGATTGGCAGAGGGCGCATCAGCCTCAGCTCCGTGGCCATCCAGCTCGCTACGCGGGAGATGAGCTCGCTCCAGGGCAAGCGGGTCCTGGTCATCGGAGCCGGCAAGGTGGGACGACTCGCATGCCGCACCATCGAGAGAGCCGGTGGCGCGGTACTCACGATCGCGAACCGTAGTTTCGAGAACGCAGGTGCGCTCGCCGCCGATTTCGGCGGCAGGGCGGCGGGTTTGGGACAGCTCTCTACGCTGCTCACCGACAGTGACGTCGTGCTTGCCACCACGGGCTCTCTGGAGCCCATCTTGACGCGCGACCTGGTGAGGCCAGCTCTCGTGGGACGAGCGCCGGATCGCCCCATGGTAATCATCGACCTGGCCGTCCCGCGGGACGTCGAGCCGGGGGTTGGCGATATCGAAGGTGTTGGACTCTTCGGTCTCGACGACCTGCGTGCCGTGAGTGACGCCAACCTCGAGGGGCGGCACGAAGAGATTGGACGCGCCGAGGCCATCGTCGACGAGGAAGTCGCCCAGTACGATCAGGCCCGCGAGGTCGGGCGTATGCAACCTGTGCTTGCGGCGTTCTGGCAGCGAGCCGAAGAACTACGTGAGAACGAGATCGCTCGCCTGTTTGGCGACTTCGAGGGAATCGACCCGGAGACGCGGAGCCGCATCGAGCACTTCAGTGGCGCGCTGGTTAGGAAGCTCCTGCACGAGCCCTCCCTGCGCTTGCGGTCCGCTTCGGCCGCGGGGCACTTCCAGGAATACTCGAAGATCGTGCGACAGCTCTTCGCTCTCGATGAAGAGACTCAATGACACCGGCGTTCCGAGGAGAACTCCTGCTCGGAACCCGTGCGTCCAGGCTGGCCCTCTGGCAGACCGACCATGTCTCCCGTCGGCTGTGCGAGGTGTCCTCGACCTTGCTGGCCCGCGTCGTGCCGCTCTCCACGCTCGGAGATCGTGAGGTGGATGCAGTGCTATCCGACCTCGGTGGCGCCGCGTTTTCATCCGAGATCGATCGCGCGCTTTTGGAGGGCCAGGTGCGTGTGGCGGTTCACTCGCTCAAGGATCTGCCCATCCAGGACAACACGGGCATCGTCACGGCGGCCATTCTGAGCCGGGACGATCCCAGGGACGCGCTGATCTCGGCCCGCGACGGGGGCCTCGCCGCATTGCCGAGCGGTGCCAAGGTCGGCACGTCCAGCCCGCGGCGGCGCGCGCAGATTCTCGCGACCAGAGACGACCTCGGGGTCGAACCCGTACGCGGGAACGTCGAGACCCGAGTCTCGAAAGCGGTCGACGGCCCGCTCGACGCGGTCGTGCTCGCGGCTGCGGGACTGAACCGATTGGGCCTCACAGAGCACATACGGGAGTTGCTGCCGATCGAGAGCTTCGTGCCGGCTCCGGGCCAGGGAGCTCTCGCAGTGCAGTGCCGCGAGGACGACGATGAGGCGAGGGCTCTGCTCGGCCTGATCGACGAGGTGGCCGTACGCAAGGAGGTCGACGCGGAGAGGACCTTCTTGGCCGCGCTCGGTGGCGGATGTTCGCTCCCCGTGGGCGCCCTGGCTCGGAGCGCCGGGGAAGCGCGTCTCGAACTGCACGGCTTCGTCGGGGGGTCGAGCGGGGGCGAGTGCATCCGCATCTCGTCCGTTGGCGAGGATCCGCACGAACTGGGGCGCTCGCTGGCCGAGCGGGCGATCGGCCTCGGCGCCCGGGCGTTGCTCGCATGAGAGCGCTCGAGTCGCGCCGGGTCGTGGTGACGCGACCCCCGGCGCAGGCGGTCGAGATATGCCGGATGCTCGAGTCGGCGGGTGCGGTGCCTGTGCTCGTACCCACGATAGGGATCGAGCCGCCAGCGAGTTTCGGACCTCTCGACCGTGCCTTGCGCTCCGCCGAGGAGTACGACTGGGTGGTGTTCACGAGCGCCAACGGGGTGCAGGCGGTCTTGCGGCGCACCGCTACGCTGGACGTCGGACTAGCCACCAGTGAGCCGAAACTGGCGGCCGTGGGGCCCGCCACGGCTCGGGCGCTCAGCGACTCGGGATTGACCGTGGCTGCAACACCCAGGGCCCACCGGGCCGATCAGATCCCGGACGCTCTAGGCGATTTGCGGGGTGTCCGGATTCTGCTTCCACGCTCCGACCTCGCCGCCGACTCACTGCCCAGCCTGCTTCGTGCGCTGGGCGCCCAGGTCGACGCGGTCGCCGCCTATCGGACAACGATGCAGGCGGTGACCCCCACCGGACTCGCGGCGCTGGAGCAGGGAGTCGACGCGATCACGTTCACGAGTCCGTCGACGGTCCGAGGGCTGCTCGAGGGTCTCGGTTCGGCTGGCTCGCGCCTGATGGGCGACGCTGTCGTCGCGAGCATCGGACCCGTTACGAGCGTAGCGGCTCGAGAACTCGGCGTGCGCGTGCACGTCGAGGCGCGCGAGTCGACCTCGCGTGGGCTGGTGGACGCGCTCGCTACCTACCAAGCTTGGGTCCGTCACACCTCATCGACCGCGACATGAGCTCAAACCACAGCCCCGATTCGAGCCGCCGGCACCAACGTCCGCAACGGCTGCGCCGTACGGCGGCGATCCGGGCGCTCGTCCGGGAAACCCGGCTGCACGTCGAGGACCTGATCTTGCCGCTTTTCGTCGAGGAAGGCGACGGGGTCACCGAGATTTCTTCCATGCCCGGCGTGTTCCGGCGCTCGGTCGCGGAGTCCGCGGCCCACGCTGAGCAGGCGGCTGAACTCGGCATCCGGGCCGTAGTATTGTTTGGGATCCCGAAGGACAAAGACGCATCGGGCAGCCAAAGTTGGGCGGAAGATGGGATCGTCCAGCGGGCCGCTCGGGAGATCAAAGCGGCCTGTCCGGATGTGGTCGTCATCGCCGACACCTGCCTCTGCGAATACACCGACCACGGGCACTGCGGCATCCTGCGGGACGATCACACGATCGATACCGCGTCGACGCTCGACGTGCTGGCGCGGGTGGCTGTTTCCCAGGCCGAGAGCGGCGCGGACATCGTGGCGCCGTCCGGCATGATGGACGGCATGGTCGGCGCGATCCGAGCGGCTCTCGACGATTCGGGTTTTGAACAGATCCCCATCATGTCGTACGCGGTGAAATACGCGTCCGCGTTTTACGGACCGTTTCGGGACGCTGCCGACGGCGCGCCCGCATTCGGGGATCGTCGCTCGCATCAGATGGACCCTGCCAACGCGCGCGAGGCGATGCGTGAGGCCAGGCTGGATATCGAGCAGGGCGCGGACTTCCTCATGGTCAAACCCGCGCTCGCGTACCTCGACATCGTGCGTTCGCTGCGAGATACATTCCCCTCGCTACCGCTCGTTGCGTACAATGTCAGCGGCGAGTATGCCATGCTCAAGGCGGCGGCCCGGGCGGGGTGGCTCGACGAGCAGGCCGTAGTGATGGAGTCCCTGTTGGGCATGAAGCGAGCAGGGGCGGACCTCGTGATCACCTACCATGCGGAGGAGGTAGCCCGGTGGCTACGGAAGACGATGCCGTAAACGACGAGCTTCAGAGCTCACTCAACCACTTCGGTGTCTACTCGCTCACGGACGAATATTGGCGCCTGAGCGAAGACGAGCGCACGGCCCTTCAAGTCTCCTGGGCCGAGAAGACCTCCGGTGTGGCGGAGGGCGTCCGGCACTATCGCACTTCCCCCACACGCGTCGGTTCGGACTTCATCCTTTGGTGCGCCGTGCGTATGAAGGAGAACTCAGACTCCCAGACGTTTTTCGCCGCCTATGCGCATGCGCTGCGCCCCTTCCGGCGCTACGTGAGCATGGTCGACGTCCTGTGGGGCTTCACGCGTAAGACGCAATACCGCGGCGCCCGGGACGCGGGGCGCATCGACCCCTTTAGTTCCGAGACGCTGCCGTACCTCATCGCCTATCCGTTTTCCAAAACGGCCGAGTGGTATCTGATCCATCAACCCGGCCGTCAGTCGATGATGAACGAACACATCAAGATCGGGAGGAGCTACGAGGGCATCTCCCAGTTGCTGCTCTACTCCACCGGCCTGCAGGACCACGAATTCGTGGTGGTCTACGAGTCGGATGATCTACCCAGGTTCTCGGAACTGGTGCGTGAGCTGCGTGCGACGGCGGCCCGGCCCTATACGCTCCTGGACGCCCCGGTGCACGTTGCTATGCACGCCCCCAGCGATCGGCCGACAGAGCTCTGGCCGTGAGCGAACCCCGTCTCGTCGCGGCATGCAGGCTTCAGCCCGTCGACCAGACGCCCGCCTGGTTCATGAGGCAGGCCGGGCGCTTCCTGCCCGAGTACCGGGCCGTGCGCGAGAGGCACACGCTGCTCGAGATCTGCGCCGTTCCCGAGTTGACCGCGGAAGTCACGCTCCAGCCCGTCCGTCGTTTCGGCATGGACGGCGCCATCATCTTCGCGGATATCCTCCTGCCGCTCGTCCCGATGGGGATCGACCTGACCTTCGTTCCGGATGTGGGCCCCTCGATCGCCAACCCGATACGAACGCCTGAGGACATCGCGGGGCTCGTCCCCATCGATCCTCTCGAAGCCCTCGCGCCCACGCTCGAGGCGCTCCGTCTCGTGCGCTCTGAACTCCCGCCCGACACTGCCTTGATCGGCTTCGCGGGAGCGCCGTTTACGTTGGCGAGTTATCTGATCGAAGGCGGCCCGACGCGAAATTTCATCAAGACGAAGAGCTTCATGTATCACCAACCGGAGGCGTTCCGCGCGCTCATGGAGAAGCTCGTTACGCTGACGATCGACTACTTACGCGCGCAGGCCGAGGCTGGTGCCCAAGTGCTTCAACTCTTCGACAGTTGGGTCGGCTATCTCGGTCGCGAGGACTACCGCCGTTTCATCAAGCCGCACAGCACTGCCATCTTCGAGGCGTTGGGCGACCTCGACTGCCCGACGATCCACTTCGGGGTCGGCACCGGCGAGTTGCTCGGGGACATCAGCGAGGCCGGCGGTGACGTCATCGGGCTCGACTGGCGGGTGCCGCTCGACGAAGGGTGGGCCAGAGTCGGCGAAGACAAGGGCGTACAGGGGAATCTCGATCCGGCGGTGCTCTATGGACCGCACGATTTCATCCGCGAACGCGTGCAGGGAATCCTGACGCTCGCGGACGGGCGCCCCGGACATGTCTTCAACCTCGGACACGGCGTGAATCCGACGACCCCGATGGACAGCGTCTCCGTGGTTCTGGACACTCTTCGTTCCTGGAGCCGCGTGGCCGTCGGCTGATCGGCCCACCACCGTGTCCACTCCCGAGGCTCCGCGGACCCCGACCGTAGCCGTCGTCGGCGGCGGCCTCGCGGGCCTCACCGTCGTGCATCGTCTGCTGAATCCGGGGGCGCGCCTGGAGGGAGATGGGGCCGAATGGGCGGCCGCCGTCACTCCGCTCAACGCGCGCGTTGTTTTGCTCGAGCGAGACGACCGATTGGGCGGCAAGATTCTGACCGAGTCCTTCGACGGCTTCGTCGTCGAGGCCGCCGCCGACAGCTTTCTGGCTCGCAAGCCATGGGCCCGCGCCCTGGCGCACGAACTCGGCTTGGGCGACGAGCTGGTCGCGAGCGAGCCGGGCTGGCCGCGCGCCTTCGTACGCAGAGCAGGGACCCTGGTGCCGTTTCCGGACGGGCTCACGGGTCTCGTGCCCACCAAGCTGGGCCCGCTCTGGGCCTCGGGGATCCTGAGTCCTTGGGGCTGTGCCCGCGTCGCGATGGAGCGTTGGATCCCGAGGCGAACGTCCGACAGCGACGAGTCCGTGCGGTCCTTCGTGCGGCGCCGCTTCGGCTCCGAGCTGTACGAACGGCTCATGCAGCCGCTGCTCGGAGGTCTGTACGGAAGCAGTCCGGACCATCTGAGCATCGAAGCCACGTTTCCCGCGCTCGTCGAGGCCGAGCGGAAATCGGGCAGTGTCACCCGAGGCCTGAAGGCCCAGACGCTGAGGCCTGCCGCCGCCGCGCACCGCGCCAACGCTCCGTTTCTGTCCCTGAGAGGTGGGATGGGCGGGCTCACAGCGGCGCTCGAGGCCTCGATCGAGCGCGCTGAGGGCCTGCAAATTCTCCGCGGCACGACGGTCGAGGCGATCCGACGCTCGCCCGACGGTTGGACGCTCTACATCGAGGGCCGATCCCCGCTCTTCGCAGAAGCGGTCGTAGTCACGACGCCCGCGCCACGCACGGCGCGCCTTCTGGCCGAACAAGCCGATCTTTCAGCGGCCCTGCGCAAGATTCCCTTCACCTCGACGAGCGTGGTCACAGCTGCGTACGACTCGGCGGACTTTCCTCGCTCGCTCCAGGGGCACGGCTATCTGAACCCGCTCTCAGAAGGGAGAAAGGTCGCGGGTGTGACGTTTTCGTCTCGCAAGTTCGCCGGACGCGCACCGGACGACGGCGTGCTCTTGCGGGGTTTCATCCGCGAGCCGCATCTCCCGCCCGCCGGCCCGGAGGGAGATGAGCGACTGCTGCAGACCTTCACCGACGAGCTGCAAGACGCGATCGGGCTCGAGGCCGCGCCCCGCTGGTGGCGCGTCCATCGTTGGCGGAACAGTATGCCGGGCTACACGCTCGGGCATCTCGAGCGCGTTCGCATGATCCAGGACCGAGCTGCGTCGCTCCGGGGCCTGTTCCTGGCGGGCTGTTCGTACGGAGGCGTCGGGATTCCGGACACCATTCATAGCGGCGAGCAGGCTGCTCTTCGACTCATGGACTATTTATAGTGGAACGTTCTCGGGCACTCTTCGATCGGGCTCTCCAGCGCATTCCCGGCGGTGTGAACTCGCCTGTGCGCGCGTTCAAGGCCGTGGGCGGTGATCCGCGCTTCATCGATCACGGCGAAGGCGCGTACTTGGTGGACGTGGACGGCAATCGCTACGTCGATCACGTCATGTCGTGGGGCGCGCTGATTCTCGGGCACGCCTCAGCAGGCGTAGTGGCGGACCTGACCGAGACGCTTCGCGGAGGCACCAGCTTCGGCGCTCCCTGTCCCGCCGAAGTCGAGCTCGCGGAGTGTATCTGCGCCGCCCTACCCGCGGTCGAGAAGGTCCGCATGGTAAACTCGGGGACGGAAGCGGTCATGAGCGCGCTGCGCGTGGCGCGTGCCTTCACGAAGCGCACGAAGATCGTGAAGTTCGCCGGCTGTTATCACGGTCACGCCGACCTGCTGCTGGTCGAGGCCGGTTCCGGCGTGGCGACGCTCGGGCTGCCCGACTCCCCAGGCGTGCCCGAGGCGACGGTCGCGGACACACTGGTGGCGCGCTACAACGACGCCGACTCCGTGCGGTCGATCCTCGAGGCTTTCCCCGGTGAAGTCGCGGCGGTCATCGTCGAGCCCGTCGCTGGCAACATGGGGCTCGTGCTTCCCGAGCCAGGCTTCCTGGAGGCGTTGCGAGCGATGACCTCTGAGCACGGGGCGCTACTGGTCTTCGACGAGGTCATGACCGGCTTCCGCGTCGGTTCGGGGGGTGCGCAGGGCCGGTTCGGCATCGCACCGGACATGACCACGCTAGGGAAGGTGATCGGAGGAGGACTCCCGGTGGGCGCGTTCGGTGGCCGTGCAGAGATCATGGACCTGGTGGCGCCCGCGGGTCCCGTCTACCAAGCCGGTACGCTGTCCGGAAATCCGCTGGCGATGCAGGCGGGCCTCTCGACGCTGCGACAGCTCGACGAGCCCGGGATCTGGACCGGCCTCGAGGTGTCTACGAAAGCGACGGTCGAGGTCCTACGAACCTCGGCCGACGAGGCCGGCGTGCCCATATCTGTGTCGAGCGTTGGTGCCATGTTCGGCTACTTCCTCACAGCGGATCCGGTCACGGACTGGGACTCGGCGGCTGGGTTGGACCGGGCCTCGTTCGGCCGCTTCCACCAGGTCATGCTGAAGAATGGGGTCTACCTGGCGCCTTCGCCCTTCGAGGCGGCGTTTGTTTCGACGGCGCACGGAGATGCGGAGCGCGAGGCCTTACGCGAGGCGGCAGATTCGGCGTTTGAGGCGGTGAAGCCGGGCTAGACCCCTAGGCGGCCTCGGTCTTCGAGGCGTCGCCTCCTCCGTGAGTGACGCCGTCTATGAGGCCCTCCGGGTCGACGATGAGGCCCACACCGCCTACGGTGCTCGCCCCCCGGCTCCAGAGACGGTAAAACCAGCCGACTGGTTCCTTGGAATGCCCCAGCTTCTTGGACCTCAGACGGCTCAAGCTCTAACATAGGATGTCGTACCGCACTGAGGGGCACGTCACATTGGTGGAGCGACCTCGAGGGCGACATCTCGTATCTGATCTTCCGGGCCGATCCCGACAACAGGCTGCCCGTCCGGGAGCCAGACACGTTCTAAGGGAGAACCGCTCATGCGATCCAATTTGATCCCATGACCCAAGGCCACATGAAGGGCGCATCCCCGGAAGGCCGCCCGGGCATGGGCTTGGGGACGCAGATCTTCGTCGGCATGGTGGTCGGATCGGTGGTGGGGGCGGTTCTCGGCGAACGCGTGACCGTACTGCAGCCCGTCGGTGACCTCTTCATCCGGCTGCTCGTGCTCGTGGCGATTCCCCTCGTCTTTTTCAACTTGCTCGCGGGGCTCACCGCGCTGTCGGACATGCGCACCTTCGGGCGGCTCGCTGCCAAGATCATGAGCTACTACGTGGTGACCGATCTGGTGGCTCTTTCGCTTGGGGTGGTCGCGGTCGCTCTTCTCCGGCCGGGCGTGGGCATGCAGCTCACCGAACAGGTGGAGGGGACGGTGGGCGCCGTGCCGTCGATCGGAGAAGTGCTGCTGGGGATGGTTCCGAGCAACGTCTTCCGGGCCTTCGCGGATGGAAATGTCGTGCAGCTCGTCGTCGTCGCCGTTCTCCTGGGCATCGCGACGCTCATGCTGTCGGGGGCGACACGCGAGCGCCTGACGACGGCCTACTCCGATGTGGCCGCGCTCTTTCGGCGACTGGTCGACCTGATCCTCATCGTCGCGCCCCTCGGCATCGCGGCCCTGATGGCGGTGACCGTCGGACGGTATGGCGCGTCTCTGCTGGGCCCGATGACCAAATTCCTGCTCGGCGTATACGCCGCCCAGTTCATCATTTTCGTGGCCTACATGGTCCTGCTGCGCACGTTCACGGACCGGAGGCCCCTTGGTTTCCTGCGTGACACGGGCCCGCTGTGGGCCACCACGGCCGCGACCACATCGAGTCTTGCTTCCCTTTCTGTCGCGCTCGAGATCGCTCAGAAGATCGAGCTCCCCCGGTCGCTCTACTCGTTCACGCTTCCGCTCGGGGCGCAACTGAACAAGGACGGCACGTCCGTCATGCTGGGTGCGGTGCTACTCTTCACGGCTCAGGCGGCGGGCGTCGACTTCAACGCCGCATCGTTCCTGACCATTCTCTTCGTCGGGCTCCTGCTCTCCGAGGGATCCGGTGGGATCCCGGGCGGAGGGTTCGTGATCGCGCTGATCTATGTGCAGGCCTTCAATCTGCCGATCGAAGTCGCGGCAATTGTCGGAGGTATCTATCGGCTCGTGGATATGGGGAACACGACGATCAACGTGATGGGTGACATGGTGGGCACGACGCTCCTGGCGTATTCGGAGGCCAGGCGTTCTCCGAACGGAGCCGCGTGAACCGCGAGGTGAGGGCTTTGTTCCCCGGCACACACGACCAGGTCTACCTCGACGTATCCGCGCGCGGACTCGTGCCGGAACCCGTGAGGGAAGCGGTCAACGAGTACCTCGACGACGCCGTGCTCGGCAAGACTGACAAGGATGTTCTGCGCAGGAGGGTCGATAAGACCCGTGCGGCTATGGCGGCGTTTATTGGCGCCGAGTCCGACGAGCTCGCCATCACCAAGAATGTCTCCGAGGGACTGAACCTCTTCGCGGCGAGTCTTCCGTGGCGCGAGGGCGACAACGTCGTTCTGTGTCCCGACCTCGAGCATCCCAACAACATCTACCTCTGGTACAATCTCGAGCGGCTTCGCGGTGTCGAGGTACGCGCCGTCGCGCCGGAACACGGCCGCATCCCCGTTCCCGCCATGATCGAAGCGATGGATGCGCGAACCCGGGTGGTCACTTTTCCGAGTATTTCCTTCGCCCCGGGCTTCATTACGGATGTGAAGGCCCTGGTCGCGGGTGCAAAGCAGGTGGGTGCACTCACGTTGGTCGACGCGGCCCAGTCGATCGGCGCGGTCCAGACGGACGTGCGGGATCTGGGCGTCGACGCGCTCACCGTTGCGACGCAGAAATGCCTACTGTCCCTATACGGATTTGGCTTCCTCTACGTGCGCCGCGAGGTGGCGGAGCAGCTCGTCCCGATTCACGTCGCGCGGTACGGAATCGACCTGGGGGCAGCGCATGAGACCGCGTTCGCCGAAGGCGAGCTCACCTACCAGCCAGGGGCGCGCCGCTTCGACTTGGGCAACTACAACTACTTGGGCGCCATCGCCGCCCAGACCGCGCTCGATATGATCAGCGAGATCGGGATGAAAGACATCGAACGCCACGTGCGGGGGCTCAGCGAGCGGCTGGCGTCCGGTCTCCTGAGTCTCGGCTTTCCTGTGGTGGGCGGGGAGCCTGCCGCGGACCTCGCGCATATCGTCTCGGTCGGCGAGAGCGGAGGTGGCCGGCATTACACGGCGGACGACCCGGCATTGAACGAACTCTACCGACACCTCACAGAAAACGGCGTCCGGCTGTCGATTCGAACCGGCGTGCTTCGGCTTTCGGTCGGCGTGTACAACGACGACGGCGACATCGACCGGGTGTTGGAGTTGGCGCGCGGGGTGTGAGCCCCGGCCATCCTTTTGCTGCAGCTCGGACTCGCAGAGCTGCTTCGCGAGGAGTGATGCCGCCGTAGCCGGTGACAGATCAGTTCAAAGTGACCTCGGTTCCTTCGCCGTCTCTCCTCACGATGACCTGTTCGCTGCGAGCGGTCGCTTCGACGCTCCACACCTTCAGGGTATACTCACCGGCGGGGACATCCGAGAGTTCGAATGAGCCGTCCGATCGCGCCAAGACGGCGTATCGCGCCGAGGTGACGAAGATGAACGCGGTCATGCCCGGATGCAGGTTGCACTTCACATCATAGCCGCCCTCCTCGTCGAAGACGAATGGCTTCCCCTCACCGAGCAACGTGTCCTCGTCGAACACCGTCGAGTCGTTGGCCATGGAGGTCACGTGCACGTTGTGCGTGACGACTTCACTGTTCTGGAAGTTGACCGTCGTGCCCACCTGCACGAGCAGTGTCGTGGGTAAGAACGCGATCGCGAGCTGATCCATGACCGCCCCCGGGGGCTCGCCCTCCGGGCCGGGCGCCTCGGGCTGCAAAGGCTCGAGCGTGACGACGGAGGGGATCCCGCCCGCCGCCGCGGGCGCCCGACCGAACACGCCTTCGGGCGCGGCCGGCTCCGGCACGGGAGGATCGGGCTCGGCGTCTGCGCAGCCGCTGAGCAGCGCTATGCCGACACCTAGGCAGAACCGAAGGCCGGTCTCGGGCCGAATCATTCCTGGTTGGGCAGCGCGAATGCCACGATCTCCGCAGGCTCTCCGCCGCCGCCCACAGCGATCAAGACGTACTGCCTTCCCTCGTGCATATAGGACATCGGCAGCCCACCCTGGGCGTTCGGAAGCTCGAGCTCGGCGATGATCTCGCCGGTGGCCTTGTTGTGCGCCCTCATGATGGGGTCGCCCGAGAGGCCCTCCCCGGCAAAGAGCAGCGTGCGGGTAACCAGCAGCCCTGCGCGCGACGCCTTGCCCGTCCTCGGTAGGTCTGCCGGGTCCAGCCCGAGTGCTTCTGCCACGCTGGGTCGCGTGTCTCCGTTCGCGATCATCCAAGCGTGTTCCCCCGTCGTCAGGTCGATCGCGGTGATGCGCCCCCATGGGGGCTTCACGATCGACACGCCCCGTGCGACCTGAGCCCGCCCGCCCCCGGCGATGTAGTCCATGTCGGAACGGTCTCCGCCCTCGACCAGCGCGAGAACCGACGGGTTGGTCATCGATCCGATGTAGAGGAATCCGGTCTCCGGGTCCAGTACGCCGCCCTCCCAGTTCGACCCGCCAATCGAGCTCGGCAGCGACAGCGTGCCGCGGGTGCCATCCTCGTGGTTGCTCAGTGAAGGGGGCGAATAGATCGGGCCCATGCGGTAGGCGCTCGCGATTTCCAGCGCCCGCGCTTTCAGCTCGGGCGTGAAGTCGATGAGGTCGTCCTCACTGAAGCCCTGGCGATCGAACGGAGCGGGCTTCGTCGGGAAGGGTTGGGTCGGGGACGTCCACTCTCCCGGTGTGTCGGACCGGGGCACCGCGCGTTCTTCGATTGGCCAGATGGGTTCACCGGTCAGCCGGTCGAAGACGAATACGAAGCCCTGCTTGGTGATCATGGCCACGATCTTCCGCTCGGCCCCGTCGATGACGACGTCGGCGAGGATGGGTGGGGACGGGTTGTCCCAGTCCCAGATGTCGTGGTGGATCGTCTGGAAGTGCCAGACGCGCTCGCCGGTCCGGGAATCCAAGGCGACGAGGCTGGTCGAGAAAAGGTTGATACCGTGTCGGTGACCGCCGTACAGGTCGCCGGTGGCGGCCTCGGTGGGCACGTACACGATCCCGGTTTCACTGTCGTACGAGATTCCAGCCCACGCGGCAGCGTTTCCGGTGTACGACCAGGACTCGTTCTCCCACGTATCCACCCCGAGCTCCCCCGGCTCCGGGATCGTCTTGAAGGTCCAAAGCAACGCACCGGTCGCTGCGTTGAAGCCTCGGATGTCACCGGGCGTGTTGGTCTTGGAAGGTGGTCTCATACCGACGTGATGCGCTGACCCGATGACGATCACGTCGCCCACCACGGTTGCCGGAGAGCTGGCCCCGATCGAGCCGACGATGTCGATCCCGTCCCGCGAGCGGTGACCAGCCATGAGATCGACGACACCATCCTCGCCGAAGCTCGGCACCGGAACGCCCGTCTTTGCGTCGAGCGATACCAGATTGTAGCCGGGGGTCACGACGATGATGCGGCCCGCCCCGGATGCGTCCTCCCAGTACGAGACGCCGCGTCCGGAGTTCGCCCGGGGCGCAGCGCCCAGTCGATCGCTTTCGTCCAGGCGCCATGTCCAGAGTGTCTCTCCGGTGCCCGGGTCGATCGCTGCCACGGAGCGCGTGATTCCAGCCGTCGCGTACAGCATGCCGTCCACCATCAACGGTGTCGTCTCCGTCCGCGTAAACGGGTTCGGGCCGAAGTTGCGCCCGCTCCAGCGCCACACGATCTCGAGGTCTGCGACGTTCGAGGCATCGATCTGATCGAGCGCCGTGTAGTGCGTGTAGGCTCCGTCGTTCCCGTATGCGCGCCACTCGCCGTCCTGCGCGGCGGCGGCTGTCGGAAGGAGAAGAACGGCGAGGGCTGTGACAACGGAACGGTGTGCCATACGTCAGGATCCCGGTTTACGTGAACAGAGTGGAGACAACCTGCTCAAGTCGCTCGGGGCCCGCTAGTGGACTTCCTACAGCCTACACCAGAAGGCGCGATCAGCCCCCGTACCAGATCCGGTAGATCTCCTGAGTCGCGTCGTCGGTCACGAGAAGCGATCCATCGGGAAGAACCAGGAGATCGACCGGTCGACGGTCGTAGGACGAGTTGTCGCCGAGCATGAAGTCGTCCGCGAAAACCTCATACCCGTGACGCGGTTGAACTCGTCGGGCGGAATGTCGTAGAAGCCTGAGTCGTTGAATGAAGTGTATCTGAGGAAATGAGACAAAGGACGCGGAACTAGGTTTGCGGTTCAGCTCGGGGAGCGCATGATGTTGGAGGGCTCGACCGAGGAGGAGCCATGAAGAAGAGACGACGGAGTTTCACGGCGCGGCAGCGCGTACAGATCGTGCTGGAGGGACTGCAAGGAGACACGACGGTGGCGGACGTATGTCGCCGCCATCAGATCAGCTCGACGATGTACTACCGCTGGCGGGACCAGCTGTACGAGCGAGCGGATCGGTTGTTCGAGAAAGAGGGTCGAGGCGAGGAGCGGAGCTCGGAGCTGGAAGCCGAGAACCGGCGTCTGAAAGAGGTGATTGCGGCGATCACGTCGGAGAACCTGGATCTAAAAAAAACAGCTGGCGCCTGGACGACTACGCGACCCTACCCCGGGAGCTATGGCCGGTGATTGTTGCGGAAGTCGAGCGCACGCGCACGCAAAGCGGCTGGTCGGTGGACCGGACGCTGGCAGCGTTGGGCATCGCGCGAGCGACGTACTACCGTCAGCGAGGCGAGCTGGCCCGCGAGCCAAGAGCGGGTCCCCGGCCGGTATCGGTTCATACGGTGACGGCTGAGGAGCGGGCGGCGGTGATCGCTTTCAAGCGTCTCCATCCGGAGCTACGACACCGGGCGCTCGCCTGGACGATGGTCGATGAGGACGTAGCGTATGTGTCGCCCTCGACGGTGTACCGGATCTTGAGCGAAGCAGGGATGATCGAGTACTGGAGTCGCTCAAAGCGGGGCACGGGCCGACTTCCTCCACGACCAGGGAAGCCGAACCAACTCTGGCAGACGGACCTTCGGTACGTGAAGGTCGCGGGTCGGACGTACTACCTGCTCGTGACGATCGACGTGTGTAGTCGCTTCGTGCCCTACCACGAGCTCCTGCGCTGGATGGACGGGGAGACGGTATCGCTGGCGGCGTTGTCGGCCCTCGAGACCGTCGCGGAAGAGGTCCGCAGGGGCATCACGATCCAGAGCGACAACGGAAGCGCATTCGTCAGCCATGACTTCGCGCGTGTGCTGCGAGAGAACGGCGTGGGCCATGTGCGCATCCACCCGAATACGCCTGAACAAAATGGGTTCGTTGAACGCGTGATTCGAACCATCGGCGAACCGCTATGTGAGGACGAACTCGACTCGTTCACCCAGGCCGAGCAAGCCCTCGACGAGATCATCGATTGGTACAACCATCGACGCCTGCACAGCGCGATCGACTACCTGACGCCAGCCTCCGTCCATGACGGAAGCGCGGGTCGCATACTGGCGGAGCGCCGTGAAAAGCTGGCCGCCGCCCGCCATCGGAGGAAACAAGAAAACCTGAAGATCAGGCAGCGAGAGCTGCCTCTACCCACGACCTGGGAAATCCCCAGCCCCGAGCCAACCGCAAACCAGCCGGTGTCTCATTTTGTCTGACACATTTCACAACTCGACACAACTTAAGGAGCAGGAGGCACCCAATGCCCGAGAAAATGATCTTAGAAATCCCAGTGAAAGCCGACAAGCGCGATGAATTCCTAACCGCTCTTGATGGTGCGTTGCCCGATACCAAAGCGTACGAGGGCAATATAAAGACGGAGGTGTGGCTGCCCGAGGACGATGACAGCCTTGTCTTGATCTATGAAGAATGGGCCACGCGTGCCAACCAGGAAGCCTACTTCAATTGGCGCATTGAAACGGGCATGATGGACGCCATGGCTCCGTTTTTTGCTGGCGAGCCCCGCGTGGTTTGGTTGCAAGAACGGTAACTCCTCAGCCGAGGTTGTTTTTGATGTCCCACCACTCGGAATATACGTAGCCCCACTTACTGGCGTGGTGGTTGTCCCAAACAAGAACGCGCGCAAACAGCGCGTCGTCTTTAGATCGTGCAGCGCAGATGTTGCTGCGCCCGGTCGTGGGGCTAACGTCAAAATGGAGTTGACCCGGCTTGGTGGACACCTGATCTCTTTAGAGATCGGGTCTAAGGCAACCGTATGGGACAGAGGCCCCACGGTCGTTTGATCCAAGTCTCCATTGACGTGCGCCCAACACCCCGCCCCCGTATCATCGGGCAGGCTGAACGGGGACTCGATGAGCAACTGGAGGGCACGATGCTCTTAGCAAGGCCGGCCCCGGGGGACATCAAGATCGATGGGAACGAGAACCCGGTGGGTCCGGGCCCGAGGGTTCTGGAAGGGCTGCTCTGGATGTTCGATGAGGCGGGCCGGTACCCGTTCAACAGCGACCCGAGCCAAAGCGACGTTTCCTCCGCCGTGGCCGAGCACGTCGATGGCACGCCGGAGCACATCACGCTGGGTGGTGGTTCGAGTGAGGTGCTGCGCAGTGCGGTCCGCCTGTTCGTCGGTCCGGATCGACCGCTCGTCACGAGCGGACTGTCGTACGGTTCGGTGATCACAGCCGCCGAACGGTTCGGCTACCCATGGCGTGCCGTTCCGCTCGACGCCGAGCTGAAGCTCGATTTAGGAGCCATGGCGGAGGCGGCCCGAGGCGCGGGCATGGTCTATCTCTGCAACCCGAATAACCCGACCGCGACTCTGCATCCGGGCACGGCGATGGAGCGGTGCATCGATCGGGTTCACGCGACTTCGCCGGAAACCGTGATCGTCGTCGATGAGGCCTATCACGAGTACGTGACGGACCCGGCACACCGGACCATGATTCCCCATGCGATGGAGCGACGGAACGTGGTGGTGACACGTACCTTCTCCAAGGCGTACGGTCTGGCGGGTCTCAGGCTCGGATACGGTGTTGGACATCCGGAGACGGTGGCGCCGCTACGCCAGCATCAGCTGTCCGCAAACGCGAACGTGCTCGTCATGGGGGCGGCTCTTGCCGCGCTTCAGGACCCTCAGCACGTAGAGCGCGAACGCGAACGGAACGCCGAGGTCCGCCAAAACACGGTGCGGTTCTTCGAGCGGGCAGGATTCCGCGTCCCGGAGTCGCAAGCCAATTTCTTGTTCGTCGATATCGGACGACCCGCATCTGCCTTTCGCGCGGCATGCGCCGAGCGGAATGTCCTGGTGGCGAGAGACTTTCCGCCGATGGAGAAGACGCATTGCCGGATCTCCCTCGGAACCATCGACGAAATGCGGCGAGCATGTGAAGTCTTCGCCGCGGTGCTGGGCGTCGAGGCTCCCGCGGGGGCCCTCCAGTGAACGCTCGGGCGAAGGGAACGTCCATTTCGCGACGAAGGTTCGTGACCACTTTGGGCGCCGGGGCGGCCTTCATCTCGGCGCGTGGTCATGAAGCGTGGGCCAGCGCGGTTCTCGGAGGCCGGACTACCGAGCCGTTTTCTCGGTGGCAGACCAGTCAGATCAATCTGAGCAGTAACGAGAATCCGCTCGGGCCTGGGCAGCACGTCCTGGATGCGATGCGGGACATTCTCGGGCCGGAGGGCGCTGGTGCCGCGCGGTACATGTTCGCGCAGCAGGACGAGACCATCGCGGCGATCGCCCGAGCACACGGCGTCGCTCAGGACAACGTCCGGATCGGAGCCGGCTCGTCGGAGATATTGCGTGTTGCGGCCGACGTCTTTACGGGGTCCGACCGGCCGATCGTCAGCCCCCACCCCACCTTCGAGTCCGCCGCATCCTACGTCGCGCTACTCGGGCGAGAGGTGCGGAGAGTTCCACTCGATCGAGATTTCCGGAGCGACCTCGATGCGATGATCGACGCATCTGAAGGGGCCGGGCTGGTCATCCACTGCAATCCCAACAACCCGACGGCGACGGTGCATTCCGCAGCGAGCACTCGGGACTTCATCGAGCGAGTGCACCGCAGGTCTCCGGAGACCACGATTCTGGTCGACGAGGCTTATCACCACTACGTGACCGATCGCGAGTATGAAAGCGCGATTCCTATCGCGGTCGAGGATCCGCTGGTCGTGGTCGCCCGAACGTTCTCCAAGGCCTACGGAATGGCGGGACTCCGGGTCGGATTCGCGGTGGGGCACCCCGACACGATCGCCAGGTTGGCGGAGTGGCGCGGGATGGACATGTCCACGAACCTGCCGGCGCGCGTGGGTGTCGTGGCGACATTGCAGCGGGGAGGCGGGCCGATCGTGCAGGAGCAGGCGCGTAACACCGGCGTGCGAGAGTTCACGAGGACGTTCTTCCGTGACGCCGGCTACGAGGACACCGACTCCCAGGCCAATTTCATCCTGGTGGACATCCGCCGACCGGCCGATGAGTTCAGGAGCGCCTGCCTCGAGCAAGGCGTGCGAATTGGCCAGGGGTCTCCGCTTTATCCGAACCACGCACGCATCACGATAGGGACGCAGGCGGAGATGGACCGCGCGACTGATGTCTTCGCCGCGATTCTAGGGTAGTCCCTGATCGGCTCAACGCGATCCCGAAAGCGGTAGCAACGTCGGAAACCCATCAG
>JAYZBT010000134.1:0-4720 GCA_036338615.1 Gemmatimonadota bacterium | reverse complement strand
CCGGCTGGGGCATGACGCCTGGCACCGGCCTGATCTCCGCGATGTTCACGTTCGAGGGCTTTGCGGCGCACGCCGGGGGCGCTCCGTGGCGAGGGCGGAGCGCCGCCGACGCGGTCAACCTCATGGAGGTCGGCTGGAACTTCCGCCGCGAGCATTTGCGGCTGCAGCACCGATCGCACTCGGTCGTCTACAACGGCGGCGACCAACCGAATGTCGTGCCTTCGGAGGCGTCGATCTGGTTCTACTTTCGCGAGAAGAACTACCAGCAGATTCGTGACTTATTCGCCATCGGCGACTCAGTCGCGCGCGGCGCCGCGATGATGAGCGGCACGACCCTCAAGGACGTGCGCCTCATCGGGACCGCTTGGCCCGGGCACTTCAACAAGGTGATCGCGGAGACGCTGGACGCGAACATCCAGCGGGTCGGGCTACCCGTGTGGACCGAGGACGACCAGCGCTTCGCGCGGGCCACCCAAGGGGAAGTCGGAGGGGCCGAGACAGGACTCGCGACGCAGATCAGCCGCTTGCGCCCAGCGCCCACCGAGGCCCAGCGGACCGCTGGCTACGCCGACGACATCGGTGACATCTCGTGGAACGTGCCGACCGCCACGCTCTCGTTCCCATCGAACATCCCCGGCCTTCCCGGCCACAACTGGGCCAACGCCATCGCGATGGCGACGCCCATCGCGCACAAAGGCGCGACCCAGGGTGCGCTCGCCCAGTCGATGACGCTGTTGGACTTCATGGTCCGGCCGGACCTGGTAGAAGCGGCGTGGGACTACTTTCGCGACGTGCAGACCGCGGATCTGCAGTACACGCCGTTCATCCGCCCGACGGACCAGCCCGCGATCGAGATGAATGCGGGAATACTGGACGAGTTCCGGGAGCGGATGCGGCCGTTTTACTACAACCCCGACCAGCACGACTCCTACCTGGCCCAGTTGGGGGTGTCGTACCCGACGCTCCGGCAGCCGGACGGGCGTTGCACGATCGGGTCGGTGAGTGAACAACAGGGAGCCACGCGCTGAGCCCTGCCTAGAGCAACGAGCAGCGGGGGCCCCCGGGACGAAGAGTAGCGACGAGACGATCACGCTCATGAAGCCCATCGAGCCACCGACTGCGAGGTCGTCGGAGCGGGTTTGGCGGAAAGTCGGAAGCCAGCCGTTGCTGAAGCGGCTTCGGGGCGGCGTGGGCATGTCGCTGAGTTGGGGCGTCGCGTGGACCTCGTCGGCGTTCCGCAATGGGTCATACCCGGAATGATCGCCGGTGCCGGATGCTCTGTGGTGCTGGGACTCGTCCGGCGACGAAGGCGGCTCTCCGAGCTATCTGTGCTTCGGTTCGCCGCTTGGGGAGCGCTTGGCTCCGTGTTCAGTGCGACCTAGTGGTGACCGTCTGGGCCTCGGCATCGCCTGAAACGATCGTCAGCCTGGACCTGCGTCCTCGATCGTGGCCAACGCGGTTTCCGCCGTCTGTCGGATATAGTGCTGAAGTGCGGTGAGTTCGTCGAACGTGATGTCCACGTAGGCAGGCATTCCGCTCACCGCCTTCACGCCGTCGCGCACGACGCTCGCGAACGCCTCGAGTTGGGGCACTAGAAGTGAAGCGCGCAGGTCCGGTGTAAGACCGCCCGCGACGGCTCCGTTGCCGTGGCAGATACCGCAGCGCTGGCCGTAAATCTGTGCGCCCACCATGGCCAACTCCGAATCCACGTCGAAATCAGCCTCGATCGGCACGGGCACGAAGGGATCCGGTTGGGCCGGCAGGGCTGCGGTCCCGTCCAGCGAGAACGCCACGAGCCGGCGAGCCTGCAGCCCGTACGCCCATCCGTGCTGAGCCGATTCACGACCCCGGGCGATTACGCCGCCCCAACCGACGAGTAGCGCGACGTATTGGCGTCCGCCCACCGAGTAGGTGATCGGAGGAGCCTGGATGCCGAGCCCGAGCGGAGTGCTCCAGACTTCCTCCCCGGTGTCCGCGCGATATGCCGCGAAGACACCGTCGACGCGGCCTTGGAATACCAGATTGCCCGCCGTGGTCATCGTGCCGGGGCTGTAGAACCCAGGTAGCGGCACTTCCCAAACGAGTTCCTGGCGAACAGGGTCCCACGCCTGGAGCGTGCTGAGCCACCCGTCCTCATGCGTCGATCCACCCCGAGTCCCGCCGACCCCCACTCCGACGAGCCAATTGGTGCCGCGCCACGATTCCAGATCGAAGCCGACATCACTGTACGTCCGGGAGCGGTGCATCGCCGGATAGTACGCGAGACCGGTCTGCGCGTTGAATGACATGGCGTGCCAGTTGTGGCCACCGAACTCCGTGGGTGTGACGGACGCTATGCCGCTTTCGTACCGCGACCCCGGAACTTCCACGGGGCGCCCGGTCTCCAGATCGATGTGGCTCGCCCAGGTCGTCTCGACGAATGGATCGGCTGAGATCAGCTCACCGTTGGTACGATCGATGACGTAGAAGAAGCCGTTCTTGGGCGCGTGCAGCATGACCTGCCGCTCGCGGCCATCGATCTCCAGATCCGTCAGGACGATGTCCATGTTGGAGTTGTAGTCCCACGTCTCGCCCGGCACGGTCTGGTAGTGCCAGAGGTACTCTCCCGTGTCCGGGTCGAGCGCGACGATGGAGCACAAGAAGAGATTGTCCCCGCCGTCCGGGCTCCGGATCTTCTGGTTCCACGGAGATCCGTTGCCCGTCCCGATGTAGAGCTGGTCGAGTTCGGCGTCGTATGTGAAGCCGTGCCAGGCGTTGCCGCCTCCACCCTGCAACCACCACTCACCTGTCCATGTCTCCGCGGCCATGCGCATCGCTTCGTTCTCGAATCCGTCCGCCGGATTTCCCGGGACGATCCAGAAACGCCAGGCCTCCTCTCCGGTCTCCGCGTCGTACGCCGTGACATACCCGCGGTTGGGGCCGTTCTCCGTGCCCCCGTTTCCTACCAGCACCTTTCCCTTGAAGACCTTGGGAGGCCCGGTGATGTACATCGAGAGCTCGGGGTCGATCGTGGTCGTGCTCCAGACCTCCTGGCCGGTGGCCGCGTCCACCGCGTTCAGGCGGCCGTCCCAGGTGGCGACATAGACCTTGTCGTTCCAGAACGCGATGCCCCGGCTCTGGTCCCATCCGGCGCGGAGTCGTCCGGCGTACTCCCGGACCCGGGGATCGTAGGTCCAGAGGCGCGCCCCGGAGGTGGCATCCACCGCCTGCACGATGTTCATGCTGCCTATGAAATAGAGGACCCCGTCGACGACCAGCGGAGTCGAGGCGAGGCCTCGATCCGTCGGCAGGTCGAGGACCCAGTCCACGCTCAGGTCTGCGACGTTGCCGTCGTTGATCTGAGTGAGCGGGCTGAAGCGTTGCTCGTCGTAGGTCCGTCCAAACCCCACCCAGTCCTCACCCGAGCCACCGGTAGTGAGCGCCAGGTCGTCGATTCGGGTGGCGACGCGCTGCTCGGGCGCTGGCTCGGCGCAGCCCGCGGCGACCAGAAGCACCATCAAGCCGATGTTCGCCAGCCTCGGCGCCTGCGGAGGAATTCGGAATGTGAGATTCGCCAGACTCACCGGTGACGACATGGCGGACCTCCACGGGACGATTGATGGTCGGTGGGCCATGGCCGAGTTGTACAGGCCCTCTAGGTACGGCGCCAAGGTAGAGCAGACACGTGTGCGGGAGCCAGGGGACGTCGGGCCGGTGGTGTCGCGGCAAAGGGCGCGTGATTCGAATATCCCCCCAGACGAACTACCGTAGCTCGTTTCTCCCCGCCCCAGCCGACGGGGTCTGCTGGCCAGAGGACGGTCCGTGGCCCCGCACTATAGCTTTCCCCCGCCCAGCCTCCCGACCGCTGAAGCAGCATCGGCATTCCCCCGCTCGGCCGAGCGCGCGTACCAGGCGAGCGCTTCTTCGATGTCCACCTCGACACCGTTCCCGGCCTCGTACGCCTCCCCCAGACGCAGTTGTGTGATCGCGTCTCCTTGCTCAGCCGCCTGCCTCCACCATCGGACGGCGGCCCAGGGGTCGACGTCGACTCCGCTCCCCGTGGCATGGGCGTTGCCCAGATTGTGCTGAGCGAGCACGTGTCCCACATCGGCAGCCGTTCGGTACCGGGCTACGGCTTCTTCCGCGTCGGGCTCCACGCCGAGCCCCTCGGCATAGGCTGTACCCATCAGAAAAACCGCCTCGTCCAGCCCGAGGTCGGCGAGTCCTCGGATGTCCTCGATGACCGACGCCGCGATTTCACCGGCTCTCGCCTCGTCCCGTTCGAAGCCCATGCGACCTCGCGAATGCACGCGAGCCAGCCACATGAGCGAGAGAGGAGAATCGGTCTCCTCGACCACGGTTAGCAGCAAGGCGTGTGCGCGGGCGTCATCGACGCGCCCGGCCACCCCCGTGTAGAGGTCGATGGCCTGCAGCAGACGGAGATCCGGTTCACCAACGTCCCGGCTCGAGTCCCGATCGGCACACCCAGCCCCGAGGACTGCCAGTCCAACGACGAGCAGCCGCGCTAGACCTCCGGAACGGGACTGGGTGTCGTGGGAGTAGCTCATGCTGCCAGGGTGCGCAGCACGTCCACGCTAGTCAAACGAACCGTGGTGGAAACCGGGCGCGGCGGCCACCTTGCATGCCCATGAACCCAGGCCCAGCGCTCCCCGCTCTGCTTTTGGCCGCCGCTGCGGTCACGGCGAACGCCCAGACCCCCTCCGCGATTCGCTCGCTCGAC
>JAYZBT010000133.1:0-3917 GCA_036338615.1 Gemmatimonadota bacterium | reverse complement strand
ACCTGGTGACCTCGGGGGTGGCCGGAGTAACGCGGGCGCGACGGATTGCCGGAAACCGATGGGGCTCTCAGATTCAGCGCATGTCCTCACGAGTTGTAACAGCAGCACTCTCGACGGTGCTGCTCGCGAGTTGTATCGGAGAAGAGTGGCCGGCTCCACCGCCCGTAGACGGCACTGTGTTCGAGGCAGATTACGCGGAGTGGCGCGACCGTCGCGAGGGCCGCATGGTCACGCCGCCAGGCGGTCCCTTGCTCTGGATCGGGCTGTGGGAGTTGGAGCAGGGGCCGACGTCGTTCGGGTCCGACGAGGACTTGAGCATCTCGCTGCCTTCCGCCGACTCCCCGCCGCTCGCCGGAACGTTGCATCGCTCGGGTCAGGAGGTCCGGCTCGAGCCAGCCGCCGACGCCGAATTGCGCATCGTCGACGGCGACGCGATCACGGACATGATCGTGCTCGAAAACGACCGCTCCGGGAATACGACCTACGTGGAGCTCGGCTCGTTGGGCATGCGTGTCCACAGTGAGCCGGGCACCGACCGACTCTGGCTGCGTGCGTGGGACACCGACCTCCCGGTGAGGGACACGTTCTCGTTGCCCGAGTCATTCCCCGTCAGTACTGACTGGCGCATCGCGGCTCGCTTCGAGGCCTACGATGAGCCGATCACGTTGACGGTGCCCGACGTCACCGCCGGAACGATCGAGTACCGTGCACCCGGAGAGCTCGTCTTCCAGATCGACGGAACGGAGCACTCACTCATTGCTACGGCGAGCGAGACCGCCTCGAGCTTCTTCATCATGATGTGGGATTCAACCGCCACGACCGAAACGTATCAGGCGGGACGGTACATGCGCGTCGAGATGCCCGACGAAGACGGGTGGACCACGATCGACTTCAACCGCGCTTACAACGCGCCTTGTGTCTTTACCCCGTTCTCCGTCTGCGCTCTGCCGCCCCGGGCGAACTGGTTGCAACTACCGGTGACAGCGGGCGAGAAGAGGCCGGCCGTACCGGTCTACTAGGGGGGGCGGCCGGCCGCAACCTCGGGGCTGCTGAGCAACACACGTACCTGCCGTCCTCCCCCCCGATGGTATGCCGCTGAGCGACGTGAGCCGTTGTCGCGGCGTCTCGCGCCCTGAAGGTCTATCTCTGACCCGCCGGCCGACGGCTACCGCGAGATGCCGAGACCGTCGATGTGCATGTTGGGGATCACATGGTTCACCCGTACGCCCCAGATCCCGTCCGTGCGGCCCGCCATGCCCGTGTTCTCGACCGTGTGCACCACGGTGCCGTTCACGACGAACTCCGTCTCGTCACTGCCGACGCGTACTTCGAGCTGGTTCACGGAGCGGCCTTCCGAGTTCGGCGTCTGGACCGCATCGTGCGGCGTGCGCGCCTGAATATCGTGCACGCTGTCTCCGGCCCGATGCTTGACGATATACGTGCCGTTTTGCGCGATCAGGAAGTACATGTAGTTCTGCCCGGCCGCGTCGAGGGAGCCTCCGCCATAGATCAAGCCGTAGTAATTCGCATGGCTACTTGGCTCGCCCATTACGAACCTGCCCGACAGAGTAAACGGCCGCGACGCGGTGTCGGCGTCTTTCCAGAGCACCACGGCGGGGCCCGTGTTGACATGGAACCCGTCGCCCATGACCCTGACGCCCACCTCAGGGACGTCGTCCGGGTCGGCGGCATTCGTGCTGCGGTCGACCCTCATCTGCATGCCTTCCGGCACCTGAGCCGTTAGGGGCGTTGCGATCAACAGAGCGAACAAGGCGACTGTAGTTCTGCGGAGCATATGGCCTCCTGTATTCCTGAAGCGGGGTGACAGTATAGTGCGATTCGACCAAACGGGCATCAGTTGCGTCGAAGATGTCGGCCACGGATGCTCCGGGGTCAGGCCGATAGTCTCCGCCTCGGACGGGTCAATCGCAAGATCGCCATTTCGATCCGCGGTCACGGCGGGCCGGGGGCGCGAACGGCTACGGTCCTCCACCGTGCCCATACTGCACGGGGGCCCGCGTCTAGGCGCCCGCGGCCCGCCGCACCTCGATTCGCCGTACCAGCAGGCCTTGCAGCGTTCCCACCAACCCCGTCGAGGCTAAGTACAACCCGAAACCCGCGGAAAACATCAGTGCCATGACTCCCGCGCTGATCACCGGCAGCGCAAGCGCCCAACCGCGTTGGGTCTCGGGTGCTGCGGCGACCGCACTCAAGCCCATGACGCTCATGGCGAGCACAGCGACTCCGACATCGGGTCGCGCCAGGTTGCCTACCCAGAGGAACACCTGCTTGGCACCGCTCTCAGCCAGTGCCGCCTGCACCGCCTTGAATAGACCCAAGAAGACCGGAGTCTGAGCCAGGCTACCCTTCAGCAGCCCGGCATCCATCGGGCTGACGCCCCGTCGCTCGTAGACCGCCATCGTCTCCTTCATGAGCCGCTGAGGATCCTTGGCCCAGCGCTCACGGACTCGATCCAGTTGCGGCCGGATGGCTCGCAGGCGGCGCGCGTGCGCCCGAGCCCTGACGGCTAGCGACACGGTGAGCGGCAGCAACACGATTCGCGCCAGCAGCGAAAACGTCACGATCGCGGAGGCGAGGTGCCCTCCGTAGAACTGCGTCAACCAGAAGAGTCCTACCTGGAAGACCTCCAAGAACCCACCCCACAGAGCCGCCATTCTGGGACCTCCTCGTCAATGATGATCAAGTACGGTCCTAGTCCGCGTCTCCTTCAAGCGCGCCCAGTGCCGCGCGCACCTCTTCGCCTCGCGGCGAGAGCCGGTATCCGACCTTCAGACTCTCCGTGAGCCCGAGTCCCTTGAGCTTTCGCACGTTGGTCTTGAAGCGAGGCTTCTCCATTCCGATATCCGAGGCAAGCTCCGCCGCGAGCGTAGCCGGTCTGCGCTCGATCATATCCATCGCCGCACGGGTCCAGGGCCCAACCGGGCTCGCCTGGTCCCAGCGCGCGAGTCGCTCGAGCATGCCGCGCAGCTCATCCGCATTCGGAAGAGCGGTGCGCAAGGCGGCACGCGGGTCGGGACCGGCGAATCGCACTTCCACCCGGTACACGCTGCCTTCCTTCTTCTTGGATAGGACGGCCACCAACTCATCGAGGTCGGCGAAACCGGCTGCACCAGCGTCGGCCTCGGTCAGGTCGGCCAGATCGACCGCATCCACCGCCTGGATGGCCAACTGCCCGACTGACGTGAGCAGCGTGCCTCCAGTCCGTACAGTGGGTCGCTTCCACCGCCGGAACGCGACCGTGATCTTGCCGTCGACAATCCCGCGCAAGATCTCTTGCTTGATCAGCACTCGACGTGTCCTGGGCGCCGGCTGCCCCTGACTTCAGGCCCGCGGGAGCTTGGCTAACGCTGCCTGTCGTAGATCGCGTGCGTGACCCGAGTGATCTTCCCGTTCTCGTCGAGCCGCACGTACTCGTTGCTGATGCTGTTGCCGTCGTCAGAGAGCGTGTTGATGATTACCTGATAGACTCGGCCATCCCGGCGATTGGAGATGCGGGTGGTCGTCTCGTTGACGATCTCGACCGCTGTCTCGGAGTTCTCCTGGCCGGCGACCGCCAGAAATTTTCCGTCGAACATCGTGGCGTAGCCCCATTCGTTGCTTTGACCACGAGCGTTCGTGGACGCGACCGTGATCTGCATGCCGGTGCCCATGTACGGCTCGTAGGTCATGATGTTGACCTGCGGCGGGGGAGCGTCGGACCTGAGCTTCCACACGCCGAAACGTGGGTTGTCCTGACCGGATGCTTCGGCAGAGGTGAGCACTACGGCCGCGAGCGCCGCGAGGCTGAGCGTGAGGGTCCGTTTGAGCATCGTTGAGACTCCTGTCAGTGGTGTGTCGGCACACGAGCGCCCGGGAGCACGAAATCCAGACCGACCATCATGCGGGTCCGAGCCCGA
>JAYZBT010000132.1:0-9140 GCA_036338615.1 Gemmatimonadota bacterium | reverse complement strand
GAGATCGCATTGCTCGATCCCTCGGATGTCAATGGCTTCGACGGCTCCGCTACGGCGCACTGGTCGACCATGGCCTCCGCCGCAAGCAATGCGCTCGTCATAAGCCTCATGGCGGCGCCACTCGGCTTGGCGATCGCCACGCCGGGGTCGCGGGAGTCCCGGACTGTGGCCGCCATGTACGGCGAGGTGTTCCTGGTTGGCAACGGTCTGGTCGAGCTGCTCAAGGGTGTGACGAACCGGGCCAGGCCGTTCGTCTACAATACCGATCCGGACATCCCAGACGAGGAGCGCTTGCAGGTCAAGGCTCGACGAGCTTTTCCGTCCGGTCATACCTCGAACGCTTTCGCCGCGGCGGTGTTCGTCAACTCAGTGTACGCGAAGCTCCATCCTGGTTCGTCCGCCACTACGTGGGTGTGGGCAGGCTCGCTGACCCTCGCCGCCACCACGGGCTATATGCGCTACCAGGGGGGGAAGCACTACCCGACAGACATCATCGCGGGCGCGATCCTTGGCTCGTTGGTCGGGTGGGGCGTGCCAAAGCTACACGAGGCGCCCGGCGTCGACCTCACGATCACGCCCTCCGGGGTCGGCACCGCCATCGGGCTGATGCTGCGCCACTGACGACTGGAGCTACGTTGAGGGAAGGTCGGCTCATGATTATGGACCAGGCGTTGGGCGACTACGTTACGACGGGAGGCCACGAGTGACGACACGACGAGAGTTCATCTCCAACACTTCGAAGGGCTTGTTGGGCCTGGGGGCCGTCCCCGCGCTCGCACGGATGCCAGTACCCGCCCGTCAGGCGACGGGCACCGGCCTGGTCTACGACCCCCGGTACCTGGACCACGTGCTTCCGCTCCGCCAGGGCGAGGTGCACCCCGAGCGACCCCTCCGCCTGGTCCGGATGATGGAGGTATTCGCGCAGCGGGGGCTCGACCAGGAGCTGATTCCGATCTCGCTTTTCGCGGAACCCATGTCGCACATCCAGGACCTCCACACATCCGAGCACGTGGAGTCGGTCCGCCGCATCGACGTGACGGGTCCGGTCGCAGAGCTCGCGGTTGCGGGTGCGCTCGGCGCGGTGGACGCGGTGGCTCGCGGAGAGGTGAAGAACGCCTTCTGCGCCAGCCGCCCCCCAGGGCACCACGCGAACAACACGGGTCGAGAGGAGGGCTTTTGCTTCTACAGCAACGCCGCCATTGCGACGCGGTATGCGCAGCAGGTGCACGGCCTCGAGCGGGTGCTGATCATCGACTGGGACTACCACCACGGAAACGGCACCCAAAACGCGTTCTACGATGATCCGAGTGTCCTCTTTTTCAGCACCCACGACTGGCAAGCCTACCCCGGTACCGGCGACCCCTCCCTGACAGGAGAGGGAGAGGGATCCGGCCTCAACATCAACGCGCACCTGGATTGTGGGGCCCGTGACGTGGACATGCTGCGGCATTGGGATTCGAAGCTTCTGTCGGCGGTACGCGAATTCCGGCCCGACTTCATTATCGTGTCAGCCGGCTTCGACAGCCGTCGGGACGATCTGCTGGGTTGCTTCGACCTGACGGACGACGTCTTCAAACGCATGACCCGTACGGCCATGGACCTGGCTGATGAGTACACAGGAGGGCGGCTCGTCTCCCTACTGGAGGGTGGCTACAACGTCCAAGGCAGTGCCCTCGCGGCTGCGGCGCATGTGGAGACGTTGCTGGGGTGATAGGTCCCGCTTGACGACGGCCGCCCCCGATGATCGTTTGCAGCGGGGTGCGCCGCCCGCCCGGCGCTCCCAGCGATTTCAGGCTCCAGGCGCCGTTCGGGGGGATCTCATGCGAAAGGGATTGAGCCTAGCGCTCGCGTTCATCTTCATCATTGCCTCGTCGCCGGTCGCTGGTCTTGCACAGCAAGGTCTGGACGTGGGCACACCCACCTGGAACGGTGACGTCGCGCCGATCATGGCCGACAAGTGCATGAACTGCCATCGGCCGAAGCAGATCGCTCCGATGTCGCTGCTCACGTATGAGCAGGTGGTGCCCTGGGGCGCCTCCGTCCGGATGATGGTCGAGGAGCGCATCATGCCGCCCTGGCACGCCGACCCGGCGTACGGGCACTTCGGCAATAACCGGCGCATGACGCAGAAGCAGGTCGAGACCGTGGTCGCGTGGGTCGACGCGGGCATGCCTCGCGGTGAAGACCAATTCGTCCAGCCCGATTTTGCGGACGCCGCTGACGGCTTTCTCCTTACGGGCGAGCTAGGTCCGCCCGATTACGTCTTCAAGATGGAGGAAGGCTTCTTGGTGCAGGGCGGTGGGCCGGATCTCAACATCGATATCATGGTGCCAACCAACCTCACCGAGGACATTTGGGTCCAGGCCGCCGAGGTGCGAGGCAATTTCAACGCGGTGCACCACAACGTGGTGTCAATTCTGGGGCCCGACGGCGAATACGCGCGCACCGGGCGGCTCGCGAGCACGGTACCCGGCAAGCAGTGGGACCGTTTCCCGCCCGGCTCGGGGAAGCTGATCGAAGCAGGGTCAACACTACGCTTCGGCATGCACTACCACCCGAGCAACGTGTCTGTGATGGATACGTCGAGTGTGGCTGTCTGGCTCGTCCGCGGGGAGATCACGCACGAACTCCACTCCTCGGTCGTCGCCGACGGCGGGCTCCAGATTCCGCCGCACGAGCCGAATTACCTGAGCCGGGGCGAGTTCGTCTTCGAGACTGACGCGGCGATCACCCTTTTCAAGCCCCACATGCATTTTCGAGGCAAGGACATGATGTACCGGGTGACGTATCCCGACGGCCGGTCTGAGACGCTGCTGTCCGTGCCGAACTACGACATGAACTGGCAGATCTCCTACGAGTTCGCTGAGCCGGTTGTGGTCCCGAAAGGCACGACGCTCGAGGTCATCGCGCACTTTGACAACTCCGCGCTTAATCCTTGGAATCCGGATCCCACCGTGCAGGTACTCTGGGGCTCAGATTCACGCGACGAGATGATGGAGGGCTGGTTCGACTATCAGGTCGCCTTGGACGAGCCGATCACTCCGAAGAGCGCCCGCGGGGTCGGGAGGTAGTACCATGCGTCGCGCTGGCAGGCCCCCCTGGACGATCTTGGGGTGTGCTCGTCGGGCGATAACAAGCATGGCGCCGGTGCTCATGTTGGCGCTGCTCGCCGAACTCGGCGCGGCACAGCAGTCCTATGCCGTCGGAATCTGGAATCTGCAAACCCGAAACCTGACTCAGCGAGCCACGGGTGGCGTGCGGAACGTGCTGCTCCGCATCGACGAGAGTGAAGGCGAGTTGCGCGCCCAAGTCACGTCACCGCGGAACTACTTCATGGACGTGACCGGATTCCGGTTCGACGGGAGGCGGATGGTCATGCAATACGGCTCCTACGAGTACGACCTGGAGCTCGAGGGCGACGGTCTCGATGGCACAATGACGAGCCCTGTCGCGAGCGTGCGTGTCATCGGTACCCGCCAGGAGGGGCTCATGTACGGGGGCGACGCGCCCGCGCGTTACGTCGCGACTCGGACCGGCTCACTTGGTCATGTCACGAAGCTGCTGCCACCCGACGGGGAGGCCAATCCCGGTGAATGGGTGCGGAGCCGGCTCGAGTCGATCGACGATATCGCGCTCGTCCTTCGAGGAATCCCCGTTTCGTTCGTGAACCCCGATGAATTCGAGCAGCAGCTCAGGGTGTTCGCCGGGCAACGCGTCGCGGTCACCGGGGAGTGGGTCGGAGTGCGGTACCGCATCCATGAGATCGAGCTCCCGAACGGCAGTCAGTGATAGGCACCCTCGAAGGGCGGTTCCGCTATTCAGGATCGAGAAGGCAGTGACCGACAAGAAAGGAGTCAGGCACGTGGACCCGAGCAACCGCGCTACAGATGAAAGAACGTCGCTCTCACCGCGTAGGCTGCGCCTCGCTGTCCTGGCGGCGGGCCTCACCTGCGCGTTGGCCATGAGCGCACCGGGCGTCGATGCGCAGTCGTCGGGCCCCCGACCCGGACAGGAGGTCGTCCTCGTCACCGGTTCGACGAGCGGACTGGGGCGCGAAGTTGCGCGCAGGCTCGCCTCGACGGGTGCCTTCGTCATCGTGCACGGCCGGAACCGTGAGCGGGGGATGGAGGTCGTCGAGGCGATCGAGAGTGACGGCGTAGGAAACGCGCGCTTCTACGCCGCGGACTTGTCGTCGTTCGATCAAACCCGGGCGTTCGGTGAGGCGGTTCTCCGCGACTTCGACCGACTCGACGTGCTCGTCAACAATGCCGGGTTCGGAAGGGCTCCCGACGAACGGATGGTCACGGAGGACGGGCTCGAGCTGCGCTTTCAGGTGAACCACCTCTCGCACTTCCTGCTCACCCGAATGTTCTTGCCTCGACTGCGCGCGAACACCCCCTCGCGCATCGTCAATGTGTCCTCGGGTGCTCAGCAGGCGATCGATTTCGACGACGTGATGATCGAGAACAATTTCAGCGGGGGGCGCGCCTACGCCCAGAGCAAGCTCGCCCAGATCTTGTTCACCATCGACCTCGCCGAGGAGCTGGCGGGAACGGGCGTGGTCGTGAACGCGCTACATCCGGCTACCTACATGGACACAGGGATGGTGAGGAGGGCGGGGCTCACGCCGCGGGCCACGGTCGGGGAAGGAGCGGACGCAGTCATGCAGCTCATCACGTCACCCGATATCGGCAGTGGCGGCTACTTCAATGGACTACGGGTGTCGCGTGCGAACGAGCAGGCGTACGACGCCGAGGCTCGCGCCAAGCTTCGCAAGCTGAGTGAGGAACTGACCGGGGCGCGCTGAGGATCGCCGATGACGACCGCAGACTCTTGACACGCATCCGCTGGCCATTGATTCGCTGGCCCCTGATCCGCAGGCCCAGGCTGAGAGCGCAGCTCGTCGTGCTCGTACTCGCGAGCGCGTTACCTCCGTTCCAGTCGGCAGCCGCCCAAACCCTGACGCTCTCCTCAGCCACCATCGAGGATCTCAACGCGGCGTTCGATGCGGGCACATTGACATCTGAGCGTCTCATCGAACTCTACCTCGCTCGCATCGAGGCATACGACCAACGGGGACCCGCACTGAACGCGGTTCTTCATCTCAACGCCGGCGCCCTCGCCGCCGCGAGAGCTCTCGATGCGGAACGCCGCGCGACCGGGCCGCGGTCTCCGCTGCACGGTATCCCGGTCGTGCTCAAGGACAATATCGACACGTCGGACATGCCGACGACGGCTGGGTCGCTGCTGCTAGCCGGCTCGATTCCGCCGGACGACGCGTTCATCGTCAAGAAGCTGCGCGACGCCGGCGCCATCATCCTTGCGAAGCTCAACATGAGTGAGTTCGCCTCCGGTGTGACCATGAGTTCGGTGGGTGGCTTCATCCGGAACCCTCATGACATCGCGCGTACGCCGTCCGGCTCGTCCGGTGGCACCGGCGCGGCGATCGCGGCGGCCTACGGCCAGCTCGGCATCGGTACCGACACGGGGGGCTCGGTCCGGGGGCCAACGACATCCAATGGCATCGCGGGTCTAAAGCCCACCCATGGACTGCTGAGCCGAGACGGGATCGTCCCGCTTGCGCTCTCCTTCGACATCGCCGGCCCGATGGCTCGCCACGTCTACGATGTCGCGGCCATGCTCAGCGTGATGACGGGCATCGATCCGGCCGATGAGGCCACCAGAAAGAGTGCGGGCGTGTTCGAGACCGACTACACCGAGTTTCTGGACGCCGGTGCGTTGAGCGGCGCACGGATCGGGATCGCTCGCGACTTCCTCGGCTCCGACACGGAGGTCGACTGGATCGTCGAAGCGTCCTTGCAAGCGATGCGGGACGCCGGCGCGACCGTCGTCGACGTGCGCTTGCCTCAGTGGTTGCTGGACGTCAAAGGCGACTGGTACACGACGATCCGGTGGCGCGAGTTTCGTGCTCAGATCCCGGACTACCTCGTGACGATCGGCCCCGAGTATCCAAAGACGCTTCAGCAGATGATCGAGCGCTCGCTCGAGATTGCCTCGACGACGCCCGCGGGCGGGACACCAAATCCCACGCGCTGGTCCCTGCTCATGCAGGAGGAGGCGAGCGGCGCGCTGACCGATTACGAATACGTGGCTATGCGCGACCATGGCCTCGCGATGGTGCGCGGCATCGTCGAGGGGCTCATGGATGCCGACCGCCTCGACGCAATTGTCTACCCGACGTCGCCTACCCGTCCGGCGCTGGTGGAGGGCGCGACAGGCCCGGCCGGCGGCGCGTCACCTACCGACATCGCGAACCTCACCGGCTTCCCCGATCTCATCGTGCCTGCCGGCTTCACGAGCAACCGACTACCGGTGGGCATCTCGTTCCTCGGCCGTGCGTTCGCCGAGCCTCGCCTGTTTGGGCTCGGCTACGCGTTCGAGCAGGCGACCCAGGTGCGTCGCGACCCTGGCAGTACACCGCCGCTGCGCGGGGAGGAGATTCGCAGGTAGATGGCCCGGGTCGGCACCACTGCCGCGGCCTCGCGCTGTATTGGCTGCGGCCTCAGCCGCCCCCGGCGGCCAACAGCCGCGCGCTGATCGCCGCCCGATCCACCTCCGCACCACGCAGGTAGACCGACGCGATTCTCCTCGTATTCGTGATGTCGTCGAGCGGGTTGGCGTCGAGCACGACGAAGTCCGCGCTCTGACCCGTAGCCAGCGTGCCGACATCCGACAGGCCCAGGAACTCGGCGGATGTGCTGGTAGCGGCCACGATCGCCTCGCTTGGTGTCAGGCCGGCGGCCACCATGTCCTCGATCTCCTGATGCACGGCCCAGGGCGAGCCGCCGTCCGTCCCGAACGCGATGCGCACGCCAGCCTCCGAGAGGCGCGCGAGGTTGCGGGCCTGGATCCCGAAGGATTCCTGCGCTTGCGGATTGTCCGTCGCTCGGGCTTGCATAGCCTCGAGCTGTTCGGCCGGCACCGTACCGCTGAGCCAGCTCAGGTCTGACGCCACCCCGGGGTTGGGCAGGTTGGGAACCAGCACGAACTCGGGGCGCTCCTGGACGAGCGCGACGAACTCGTCGTCGACGTCCCGGTCACGTACGCTGTGCGCAAACGCGTCGACACCTGCGCGCAGCAGCCCCTTTGCGTCACTCAGCGCAAAAATGTGTGCCGTGACCTGAAGGTCGTGCTGGTGCGCTTCGTCGATGACTGCACCGAACAGAGCCGGGGTGAGTTTCTCGTATTGGCCATTCCGGTCGTCGACCCAGATCTTTACGATGTCCACCTGCAAGTCTGCCAACTCCTGTACCGCCGCGCGTGCCTCCGCCTCGGTATTGACCCAATGCGGAACCTCCGATCGTCCCGGTTCGGGGCGTGTGATGCCGGGACCCGAATTGAGGAAGCGCGCGGCCCCCGAAATCGTCTCAGACCGCATTGCGAGGGTCTCGTCCCCCGTGTCGCTGCCAAGGCTCACGGCCGCGCCGACGCCGTAGTAGGCCAGGTGTTCGAGCTGGCCAATGAGATCTGCGCGTGTCGTACCGAGATGCATGTGCGCGTTGATGAGAGCGGGCATGATGGTCTTTCCAGCCAGATCCACGCGCGCGGCGCCCGCCGGCGCTTGCACGTCACCTGCCGCACCAACCTGCGTAATGCGCCCGCTCTCGACTACGATCGCGGCGTTCTCGATGGCGGCCGTACCGTCGCCTACGATCAGCTGAGCTCCCTCGAAGACGGTCGCCGCCGACTGCGAGCCTGCCTCGCTCTCATCAGCGCCGGCGCAGCTGGCGAGAGGTAGGAGCAGGGGCATGAGCACTACCACGAGCAGTCGGCGAAGAGCCATTGTGAGCTGAGGAGCCGTCTTCAGGATGCTCATGGGAGCCTCTCGGGCGTGGGGTGCGTAGATCTGGGGAACGGTCACGCGATACAGCCACGGTAGATTGCCGACCCCTGTTTCCGCCAGGCTGAGCAGAGCGGGCGGTTGCTGGCCAACTCCTTCCAAGCCCTCTTGTCCTAATGTGCGAGGCTCGAACGAGGTGTCCTTGATCCATGATGAGACGACAGCTGGCAGGCGTGGCCCTACGCGCGGGCCATCAACCCGGAATACTTTCAGGAGGGACGATGAATCGTAGGCACTTTCTCGGTGTGGGGGCCGCCGCCGTGATCGCGTCGGCCTCCCGCTCCCGACAGCTGGACCCCCGCTTCGACGACATGAGCGATCTGATCGAAGCGAAGATGGCGGAGTACGGTATCACCGGTGTGGCGTTTGGCCTCTCGAAGAACGGGGTGTCTCAGAGGCGAGGCTTCGGGCTCACGAACATCGACAACCCCCAACCGATCACACCCGATACGGTCTTCCCGATCGCCTCGATCTCGAAGACTGTGGTCGGTACGGCCCTGATGCGGCTCTCCGACCAGGGCCGCATCGACGTCGAGGCGCCGGTGCGCGAGTACCTGCCGAACTTCGAGGTCCGCGATTCCGCGACGACCCGGGATGTGCGCATCTGGCACCTCATGACGCACACGCCCGGCTGGGAGGGACAACTCGGCACCCCCGACCGGGGCCCCGCCACACTGGCCTATTTCACCGAGGGGCTCGTCGACCTTCCACAGCTCGCGAGGCCGGGCGAAGTGTGGGCATACAACAACGCTGGTTGGGGCGTCGCCGGACGCGTCTTGGAGGCCGTGACCGACAGCACGATCGGTGACGCGTTGCACGACCTGGTCTTCGAGCCGCTCGGACTCGACCGTGCCGTCTCTCGCACCGGCGACGCTATGACGTACCGGTTCGCTGCTCCTCACCGCGAGCAGGGCGGACGCACGGTGGTGAATCACTCGTTTCAGCTCCCGGCCAACGTCTCAGCGGGCGGCTGCGCGATGAGCCTCGACAACATGATCCGGTACCTCGAGTTCCATCTTGGGGACGGGACCACACCGGAGGGTGAGCGTCTGCTCTCACAGGCGTCGCTCGAGGCGATGCGGACCGCCCGGATCCAGAAGAACAGCTCGACCGACGAGATGGGACTCGGTTGGCACCTGCGTACGCTGGATGGCGTGTTGACCGCGCAACATGGCGGCACGCTCGGCCAACACTGCCTTCACGCTCAGTTGGTCCCGTCACGAAACCTCTGCTTCTCGATCCTCACCAACCATCGCGACGGCTGGAGGCTCAACGAGGA
>JAYZBT010000131.1:0-4875 GCA_036338615.1 Gemmatimonadota bacterium | reverse complement strand
CCGCCGGACTCCGACGGAGACGACGGCCTGCCCTTTTAGGCCTCAGCAGCAACCCTCGGGTCCGCACAGTTGGCCCGATGCCTCGGTGGTCACCTCGTACGCCAAGCCTTTGCGCTCACGGGGATGCCGGGGCGCATCGCGCAGGCCGTCGTACCATTCCCGCACGAAGCGACGCTGCATGAGCAAGGTTTCACCCTGAAGTGACGGGTATCCACCCACGATGGCGCGCAGCGGCTCCCCCGCCACGTGGGTGTCGATTGCGGTGATCCGGCGCCACCCTTGGGCTGGGTCCCAGTCGCGCAGGCGTTCAGGCCAGTGCGACGTGTCGATCAGTTTCTCCTTGAAACCTGAGGTAGATTTTGGAAGATTGAGGGTTGAATTAGAGTAACCAACCCGGTACCAGATATGCCCAAGTCCAAAAACGGAACCTCAACGGCCGAAAGTCGTGTATCGGCCGCGACGAGTCGCCTCCCGATGGAAGAGACATCGATCGATGCACCGCCCACCGAACCGGGGGCGATGGAGTACGATTACACCAACTTCTATTTTGGCGCTGGCAGTGATGCCTTCGCCCTCTTGGAGCCCTTCGACGACTGGTGGCGCGAGGTCAAGCCCTCCGGGTACTACCTCTACGAACTGCCGCTTCATTCGCAGCCTGGTACGCGCGTCGATGTCGAGGACACCAAGGCCGGAATCGTGCGCCGAGGACTCGTCAACTTCGCGTCCTACAACTACCTCGGTCTCTCGTATCGTGAGGAGGTCAAGGACGCGATCAAGGCCGCCGTCGACATCTACGGCGGCGGTTCGTCGGGCTCGCCGATTCTGAGCGGGACGACCGTACTCCACCAACAACTCTCCGATGAGGTCGCCGCGTTCAAGGGCAAAGAAGCGGCGATGATCTTCCCCACCGGGTACAGCGCCAACGTCGGAACGATCGCCGGGCTCATGCGATCCGGAGACCTCATCGTGGCCGACCACTACGCGCACGCAAGCGTGGTCGACGGGATGATCCTCTCGAAGGCGAAGTCGCGGTTTTTCCGTCACAACCGGATGGACGATCTCGAGAAGAAGCTCAAGGGCTTCGACGGCAAGAAGCTCGTAATCGTCGAAGGTGTGTACTCGATGGACGGTGACACACCGCCGCTCGCCGAGATCGTCGAAATCTGCCGACGGTACAATGCCCGCCTCATGATCGACGAAGCGCATTCCGCCTTCGTCTACGGAGAGACGGGCAAGGGCGTGGTCGAGGACCAGGGCTTCGACGATGAGGTCGACATCCACCTCGGCACGTTCTCGAAGAGCCTCGGCGGCCAAGGTGGGTACACGGCCGGCTCGCACGAACTGATCAACTATCTACGCGGATTCTCACGCTCGCGCTTCTTTTCCTGCGCGCTTTCACCGGTCGTGGTCGCGGGCCTGCTGAAGGCGCTCGAGCTGGCACGCAGCGAGCCCGAGCTGCGCACGCAGTTGTGGGAGAACGTCGCCCACATGCAAAAGCTTCTCGCCGACGCGCAGGTCCCGATCGGAGACTCCACCTCTCAGGTGATCCCGATCATGGTGCGGGACGATGCGCGCATCTTCCAGATGGGCGAGGAGATCTTCCGCGAGGGCGTTTACATCAATCCCGTGAAATACCCGGCGGTCGGAAAGCACAAGTCGCGCTTCAGGATGTCCATTTCGGCAGCGCACTCCAAAGAAGAGTTGGAGGAAGGCGCCGCGGTGATCGTCCGGGTCCTGCAGAGGTACGGGATATGCCCATAGGCAGCTATCGCTTCCATTCGGGGGTCAGCGCATTCTTCGAGATGTCGACGGCGGACGCGCGTGCGGTTCTGCCGGAACACCTCGAGCCGATCGAAAAAACGCACCAGAGGAGCATCCTATCCGTCACGGCGTTCCTTTTCGACGACAGCGTCGTGGGCCCGTACAGCGAGTTGATGTTCTCGGTGATCGTGCCGCCGCAGGTGGCCAAGTGGGGGCGTCACGCGAAGGCCGGGTTCTTCCCGTTTCTCGCGGCGACGAGTTCGGCGGAGGCGCGCCGCATCAAGGCCGAGCGCTTTCACTTTCCGTATCACTCCGACGACATCGACGCGCAATTCATCGAAACCGAGGACCGGTTACGGGTCCGCGTCTTCGGATCGGGTGACCCGATCATGGACCTGAGCGTCACGCAGGGGGAGTGGGAGACCACGACGCACCTGCTGCAGGGTTTCATGATGAACGGGGAAGAGCGCCTCCGTACCACGCTCCAGATCAGCGGCGACTATACGGTGCACGAGAACGAGAAGGGCGGGATGAAGCTCTTCCCACACCCGATGACCGCCAATCACTTCTTGGGCGAGGTCTCCGAGTATCCGTGGCGCGAGCATTGGTTCAAGAACGGAAACGAGGTCTTCCACGAACTGGAGTCGTTCTAGCCGCTCGAGGTGAGCCGGATCTGCGGCGAACCGCGGTCCCCACGACTACGCTCGGGTAGGGTCCCGAGTTGACGACCGAATGGCGCAACCGCGTATGCCTTCGCCCGCCGGCAGCCCAGCAGCTAGGTTGTCCGCCATAGAGGTCGTGGAATGCTCAAGAGTCGAGAGGTGATCCTGATGAAGCGCGTCGCCGTCGCACTGCTACTCGTCCTTCTTGCCGTCTCAGGCGCCACGGCGCAAGAGCGGTTCACCGTCCATCCGTCCACTCAAGATCCGTCGGTACGCGTCGATCTGGAGAAGCTCGCCGTGTGGGAGAAGGAACTCTCGAACTGGGGTCGCTGGGGTCCGGAAGATCAACTCGGCACCCTGAACATGATCACGTCCGAGAAGAGCGTTCGGGCCGCTCGACTGGTGACGGAGGGCGTCACCGTCTCGCTCGGCCACTTCGTGACCGAGGAGGACGCGATCGACAGTCAGACGTTCGGCCCCACCGAGCACTGGATGACCTCGGTCGACCCGGACACGGGACTTCCGCGCTTCGCTCTGGACGCCATCAGCTTCTCGCTGCACGACGGCCAACTTTCGCACCTCGACGCCCTCTGCCACTACCGTACCGAGGTGGACGGAGAGTTCGTGATCTTCAACGGGTACCCGCAGAACCTGGACGCCGATGGGTGTAAGGACCTGGCCATCGACCGCATGGGCCCCGGCTACGTGACGCGCGGCATTCTGGTGGACATGCCGTTGCTCAGAGGCGTGGACTGGCTCGACCCCAGCACGCCCATCTACGTGTCCGATCTCGAGGAGTGGGAAGAATTCTCCGGCGTGACCGTCGGGCCCGGAGACGTTCTCCTGGTTCGCGGGGGCCGCTGGGAAAAACGGGCCCAAGAGGGACCCTGGGCGTACGGCCGAGGCGGCGCTGGACTCCATGCCTCAGTGCTACCCTGGTTGCACGAGCGTGGGGTGTCTCTACTCGTCGGAGATGCGGTCAACGACGTCCAGCCGTCGGGGGTATCGGGGATCAACCGTCCCATTCACCAGCTCACCCAGGTCAACCTCGGGCTCCCGCTGGTGGACAACGGCTATCTCCGCGACGTGGCCCGCGTGGCGCAGAGGCTGCAGAGGTGGGAGTTCATGGTGTCCTGGCAGATTACGCAGGTCCCCGGCGGCACCGCAGGCCCGTTCAACGCCATCGCCACCTTCTAACAACCCGCACTCCCGGAGCCAATCATGGCCCGTCTCATCGGTCATATCACCCTGTGCGCACTAGCAATCGCACTCGTCTCCACTCCCGTTGCCGCGCAGGACGTCGATGTCACGGGTGAGTGGGCGCTCAACTTCGCGGACCCCCAGGGCGGCGGGGAGGTCACGGTCGTCGCAGTCCTGGCGCAGGAAGGCACTACGGTGACGGGGACGTTGGAAGTGAGCGCGGTACCCGAAGCGACCCTGTCGGACGGCATGGTCGACGGGTCGACTCTGTCGTTCGGGATGGACGTGCTTTTCGAGGGCCAATGGTTCACGCTGGGGGTAGGCGGAACGGTGGATGGCAGCGCCATCAGCGGCTACATCGAGCTACCGGAAGGGTCGGGTTCCATCCCGTTTACGGGGATGAAGAAGGAGGGGGTCCGCTAGGCACGGAGAGGCCGCGCTGTCGACAGGCTACTCGGCTACCCTACCTCTTGTCGGGATGAAGCTGCCCGACCTCGACACACGTCACCTGCAGCCGGAGTTCATGGACGCTCCGGACCTAGTCCCCGCACGAGCGGCGCGCGCTGAACGGCGGCCACGGCGGTAGACCGATCCGTGTGTTGGACGCAGCCTGCGGAGGTGGCGATGTCGTAGTCTCGCTCGCGGACAGGTGTCCGGGCGCGCTTCTTCGAGCTGGACGCGCTGCGCGACGAGATTCCCGACGACTGCGACGTCGTGTGCTGCTCGCTCTTTCTCCACCACTTGGAAGAGCATGACGCGGTCGCGCTCTTGGTCACGATGGCTGAGAAGGCACGCCGCACCGTCCTGGTGCAGGACCTGCGCCGTACCGCCGCGGGGTACGCGCTGGCCTTCGCAGTACTGCGGCTGATCTCGCGGTCCGACGTGGCACATACGGACGGCTCTCGCTCCATGGAGGGCGCATTCTCGTTACGAGAGTCTCGTGGTCGAGGCGGTCTTGCTCGGCTGACGCGAAGGGACGCCCACCCCGTGCGGATGAGCTCCGATGGCTGAACAGGCCATCGAGGGGCATCTTGGCTGCATGAGCGACAGGACCGCGATCCACCCGTCTCCGAGGCCGGCGATGCTGGGCCAGGCCATGCTGGTCGTCGCGCTTCTATCCGCGGCGCCCGTTGGCGCGCAAGACGGTTCCAGAAACGGCGAATGGCCCGCTTATGCCGCCGACGGCGGCAGCACGAAATACTCGGCGCTCGCCCAGGTCGATCGAGCGAACGTGGCCGACCTCCAGATCGCT
>JAYZBT010000130.1:0-5742 GCA_036338615.1 Gemmatimonadota bacterium | reverse complement strand
GACGGCATGGTCGGCGACCGTAGCTGGGCCATCCGCGACGAAACGCGATCGCAGATCGAGGGCGCGCGAAAGCTGCCGGGGCTGCTCGAGTGCGAGGCGCACTTCGTGGACATCGTCGAACCCGGAAGCACACTGCCGGTGCCGCAGATCACGCTGCCCGACGGTACGCAGATCGCCGCCGACGCGAAGGACCTGCCGAAGCGCCTCACGGAGTTCCTCGGCTGTGACGTCACGATCTGGCCGCGCGTCGATGCGAGCAACAGCACGCACTACGAGCGTGCACCGTTCGAGAGTTCGGACATGACGGCCGAACTCCGGAACGTCTTCGCCCGTCTCGAAGACGAGCCGCTGCCCGACCTCGGCAAGCTCCCGCCCGAGTCGCTGATGGCCGCGACGCTCCCGGGCACCTACTTCGACTGCTTCCCCATCATGCTGATGTCGACGACGGCGCTGGACTCGCTCGCCGCTGCGCGGCCCGCGTCGCAGTTCGACCGGCGACGCTTCCGCGCGAACTTCGTGGTCGACGTGGGGCAGGGCGACGGCTTCCCCGAGAACGAATGGATCGGCAAGAACCTGCGGATTGGCGAAGCGGTCTTCGAGATGGCGACCGAGTGCCCGCGCTGCGTGATGACGACGCACGCACAGAACGAACTGCCGAAGGACCCCGGCATCATGCGCGCCCTGGTGCAGGAGAACGGCGGCAACCTCGGCGTCTACGCGCGCGTCGCCACGCCGGGCCTCATCCGCGAGGGTGACGCCGTCGAGATCACGGGCTAGGCGCGTCGACCGAATCGGTCCGGCAGACGGTTCGCGCATGGACGGCGGTGTGGGACGAAGCGGCACTCGCCCCGCTCGCCGCACGATTCGAGGCGGAGGGCTACGCAGATCCTCACACCGTCGGGGTACTCGAGTACGACTCGCCGTGGAACTGGAAGGTGCTGGTCGACAACTTCATGGAGTCCGATCACCACCTGGGCCGCATGCGAAGAGCTTGCAGTTGCCGAACCATGGGGCGATGACCCGGTGTTGTCGGAGTCCAGGAGTCGACGCGGCTCAAGCATCCGATGTGCTGCGTGATCTCGGCAGCGCTGGCGTCGTGTTTTCGGTGTGGCGGAGCGTTCGTGTAGTAGACTGTCGGACGCAGCAGCGGGCCGGAGCCGTCGAGGTGCGCATCCGGGGAAGGTGGACGGGGCAGCGATGCGACGGGGGCTCGCGACATCAGCATTCGGGGTCTGCCTCCTTTCCGCCTTCCCGGGTCTGGCGACCGACTACTACGTGGCCACCAACGGCGATGACGGCCACCCCGGGACGTCGTCCGAGCCGTTCGCGACGATCCAGCACGCTGCCAACGTCGCGGCGGCCGGGGACACGGTTCATATCCGCGGGGGAAGCTACCACGAGGTCGTCACGATCAGTGGCCTCGACGGGACGGCCGGGAACCCCGTCACGTTCACGAACTACGGCGACGAAGAGGTCGTCATCAAGGGCACGCTGCCGATCACGTCAACCTGGTCGGTCCACAGCGGCAGCATCCACAAGACCACGATCGGTCGGGACATCTGGCAGCTCGTCGTCGACGGCAGGGTTCACATCCCCGCGCGCTGGCCAAATATCACCAGTGTCTACTGGGACGCCCCGGACGACTCGAGCGGCTGGGATCCCACGCCGGGATCCTACTGGGACAGGGACGATTGGATCGAAGACGGGAACGGCACCTGGGCCCGGGCAACGGCCGTGACCGCGTCGAGCGTGACGAACGATGATGCGGCTCACGATCTGGGCGGCGCGGGCGTCAGTTTTGAGGGCGCGGTCATGGTGGGTACCCGGATCTACGCCAGCGGACAGGACATCTTCCACGAGACGATCACGAGTCATTCGGCGGGTTCCCAATCGTTTCAGCACAGCACCACCTACTACCAGGCTGACGCGGTTCAGAAGCACAGCCCCGAGGAGGCTCGCTACTACGTCGTGGGCGATCTCGACGCGCTGGATTCGCCGGGGGAGTGGTTCTACGAGGCCGCCACGGGCGACTTGTACGTTTGGTTCTTCGACAGTGGTCCGCCCTCGGGACGTTCGATCGAGGGGCGCACCGAGGGTCACATCTTGAAGCTGTGGAACAGCTCCCATCTGCAGTTCTCAGGGCTGTGGTTCTTCAGCGGTGCCACCTATCTCGATGGCACGACACACACGCGCTTCGACGAGTGCAAATTTTCCTACCCGAGTGCCACCAAGGTAATGCTGGGGGAATTGAGTCATCTGAAGCCCCCCGCCAAGAACGAGACCTACAACGCCAATCCAGCCGACCTTTCCTGGACCAACAGCTGGTTCGAGTATGCCGAGGGACGAGCGCTGGCACTGCGCACGTGGGACAACCTGATAGAGAACTGCTACTTCCGGAACAATGCCTGGGGTCCTACGACTTTCGGTGTCGTGTCCGACAAGAAGGGCGGCAATACCACCTATCGTCGGCTGACGATCGAGTCGACCGGTCGCAGCAATGGGTCCAAGACCGGCCCCGGTGCGACCATCGAATACTCCCGTTACGAGAAGTTCTACTTCCGGGGCGACAGCTCCGGGTTTCAGATCCCGAGTGGCGGCGCCAGTACAACCGTCCTGCATCACAACTGGAACATCGATGCCTTCAACCGGAATGGGGTGCGTTTCGATGGAGACCCCGCTGGGGAGTACGGCAGGATTCATCACTCCGTATCACTGCGGGCGAACAAGGGCTTCCGCCTGAAGGGCGATCATCACGAGATCGCCAATCTGACGGGCATCGGCTGCGACGACAACGACCTGAACATCGCCTTCACCAAGGGCGGCAACGCCAACACGGTCTCGGCGAACCTCGCCGGTCAGAAGGTATTCGATGTTTCCGGAACGAACTCCACCTCTTGGTTCGGCCTCGCCGAGGGCGGGCAGTTAGAGGAACAGTTGCGCGACCCGCACAACCTGGACTTCCGGCCTAGAGCCGGCTCGTCGCTGGTGGATGCCGGGACCATCTGGGCGCCCTACACAGACGGCTACGTCGGGTCGGCCCCCGACATCGGGGCCTACGAGTACGGCGACAGCAGCTACTGGATCCCGGGCTATCGGTTCGAGCGCGCGTCGACACCGATTCCGCCCAGCGGCACCACCGATGCGAAGCTAGACGCCGACCTGATGTGGCTCGAGGGTCGCGAAGCCATTTCCCATGAGGTCTACTTCGGCACAGACGCCGCGGCGGTCGCCGATGCCACGATGGCTTCACCGGAGTATGCGGGAAGCCAGAGCAACAACATCTTCAGTCCGGGCGGGCTGGACGCCGACACCGTCTACTACTGGCGTATCGACGAATCGACACCGTCCGGGATGATCCCGGGCGAAGTCTGGAGCCTGCATACGATAGGAACCGACTCCGGCGACGGCCCGGCCGCGACCCCGGCGACGGACGACACCTACACCGCTTCGGGGAATCCCGGCAGCAACTACGGTCTCGACAGCCACATCAACCTGAAGGGCGATCGCATCGGCTGGGTGCAGTTCGACGTATCAGGCATTACGGGCACCGTGACGTCGGCAGTGGTCCGCTTCCGGACCAAGCCCGATCCGGGTCGACTGCCGCTCGGCCCAACGCTCTACGCGGTCGACGAGAACGGCTGGGACGAACTGTCCCTCACCCACGAGAATGCTCCCGTGCTGGGCGCCGCCATCGAGACACTCTCGGGTCCGTTTGTGGCGAGTTCCTGGATCGAGTTCGACGTAACCGCGCAGGGAATCGCGGACGGGGTCCACAGTTTCGCTATTACCGACCCCGGCACGCACAAGGTGCGCCTCGAGACCAAGGAGTCCGATCCGGCCTTCTCGCCGCAACTCGTCATCGAGCACGACGGGGGTGCTGCCAACAACGGACCCCACTGGGATGAGGTCAGCTTTCAGAAGCAGGACGCAACGGTCGACCTGCCCTACGGCGATGAGATCGCGAGTCTGGCGTACGATCTCGATGGGGATGCCCTTACTTTCTCCAGGATCTTTGGACCGACTTGGCTGGAAGTTGCAGCGGACGGGGCGATCTCCGGGACCCCGGGCCCGGTGAACCTGGGGCAGAACCACTGGACCGTGCGCGTCCAGGACGACGGGGGCGCATTCGAGGACGCACAGATGCGGCTCACTGTCGCTGGAAGTAGCGGCAACGCTCCGCCGACGTTCGCCGCCGATCCTTTCGATGAGGTCGACGCAACCCAGGGCCAACTCTACAGCGCCACGCTCGCGGACGACGCGACCGATCCGGATCTCGATCCGCTGACCTTCTCGAAGATCTCCGGGCCCGAATGGCTTGTCGTTGCGGCCGACGGCGCGCTCTCGGGAACCCCGAGCGCGGGCGATGTCGGGGAGCACAGCTCGACGGTCGAGTGCGATGACGGGAACGGCGGAACAGACCAGGCGACGCTAGAGATCCGGGTCGCGCCGGCATCGGGCAATTCGCCTGCCGGAGGCCCGCCGTCCATTCCCGCACTTGCACCTGTAGCGTTGGCCGCGCTCGTACTGGGGATGGTCGCGTTGGGGACACTGGCCGCGCGCCGCAAGTCCGGCTGTCGCTGAGCCGGGAGGCTCGAGAATCTACCTGTCTTCCTGTCCTTACTCAGGTTTCGCCGCGGTCAGCGCGCCTGTCGGACAGTAGCCGATGGCTTCGGTGCAGTGTTCTACTTCCGTCGATCCGATCGGCTGTCTGATGACTCGTGCGGCGCGCCCTGCGTACTGTACCTCCATGTTCTGAGGCGCGCGTTCACCGCAGAGCCCGCAGCAGGTGCAGAGATCTTCGTCGACACTCAGGTACATCGTTGCTCCGAGCCACCTTTCTGCTGAACTGGCCTCGTCACGGAGCTTCTCGGGCAGGTTGTCGCCCATCGTTCGAAGTGTCGGACCGCAGTAGCCCCGCGCCCGAGCCTCGCGAGCAGAGCAGAGCCAATCCGATCGATTCGATACTCTCTCGCCTAGCGAATCTCGTGACCCATGGAGCCGCCGCCGGGCTCGGCTTGGACTACCCTTTCTGCAATGATTCACTGCTTCGGCAACGGGCTCGAACTCGACGACGCGGTCTTCGAACTGCGCCAGGACGATCGGGTCATTCCGCTGGAGCCCAAGGTCTTCGACGTACTGCGCCAACTGGTCATGTGCTCCGACCAGGTGCTCTCGAAGGACGAACTGTTCCAGCGCGTGTGGCCCGACGAATACGTCACGGAGTCGGTGCTGCACCGCTGCATTCACCTGGCCCGCAAGGCTATCGGAGACGAGCAGCAGAAAAACCTGCTCACCACGGTGCGAGGCCGGGGCTACCGCTTCGTGGGCGCGGTGTCCACGCGCGACTCCGCGACGCCGAGCGAGCCCGAGCGATCGAGCGATCCCACCACTCCCGCCGAAGTCTTTCTCGGCCGCGAGGCCGTGATGGCCGAACTGCGCGCTGCCTTTCACGAGGCCGCGAACGGTGCGGGGCGCGTCGTACTCCTGGTCGGCGATCCGGGTATCGGCAAAACCCGCGTCAGCGAGGAGAGTGTCCGCGAGTTGCGCGCCGCCGGCGTTTCCGTCCTGGTCGGGCAGTGCCGCGAGGAAGAGGGCTCGCCGGCCTTCTGGCCGTGGATCCAGGTGCTGCGCGGCCTGGGCGGCGACGACCCCCGGGCCTCCGAGTTGCTCGAGCGCATGGAGGGAGCGGGCGTGCAAGGGGAAACCGACGAGAGCGCGCTTCGCCAGCGCTTCCGGCTCTTC
>JAYZBT010000129.1:0-5321 GCA_036338615.1 Gemmatimonadota bacterium | reverse complement strand
GCCGTTGTGGGATCCTCAGTATGTGATCCCGCTTCTGGGCATGCTGCTGGGGAATGCGCTCACAGGGATTTCGTTGGGGCTCGACCGGTTCCTCACCGGTGTGCTTCGCGATCGGGCCCGCGTCGAGGGTTTTCTCGCGCTTGGCGCTACCCGCTGGGAGACCGCGCAAGAAGAGGTCCGCGAGGCCCTGCGTGTGGGGCTGATCCCGACCGTGAACTCCATGCTCGTGATGGGGATCGTGAGCCTGCCCGGCATGATGACCGGGCAGATTTTGGCTGGGGCCGCCCCGGCGGACGCGGTGCGTTATCAGATCATGATCGTCTTCATGATCGCAGCCACGGTGTCGACGGCCACGTTCGGGGTGACCATGCTCGCGTATGCCAGGATCTTCACGTCGGACCATCGCCTGAGAAGCGCGGGCGAGTTGGGCATCGAGCTGGACTAACAGCAGGCCCACGGCAGCGTCCAACTGCCTATCGATCACTGTCTCGGCTGCTGATCAACCAATTGGCGTCGTGCTCCATGCCGAACGGCTGCCAGATCTCGTTGGCGAGGTACTTAGATAGGCTGTTCCCGATTGCGGACCGTAGGACGCCGCCCAGCATGTGCGTCTCTGCGGTGTTGTAGTTGAATCGCGCGCCGGCTGGGGCGACACGATCATGCCGGGCCAAAAAGCGCAGACCGGCCAGCTCGCCTCTGGGCTGGCGACTGAAGTCGGACTCCGGGTCGGACTAGTCCTCGTTCCACGCCGAAGTTGGCTGAATCACGAACCGACTGCTCCGCGAACGCCGAAGTCGCGTCCGGGGGTGGGGCGGCCTGAGAGCAGGCCGTGCCGAGCACCACAAGGAGCATTAAATGTGCGCCGCCGCTGGGAATGCGACCGGTGCGTTGGCACGAGTCCGTGCGCACGGTCAGCGCATCACACGCATCGAGTCGAAGAGTCGCATATGTGCTTCTACGATGCGCTGACGCGCCTCTTCGTCTGGCTCGAGGGACCATTCGCCCTCCACCGATGTGCCTCCCAAGGCGATGCCGTCGGCCCTTGGTTGCATGTGGATGAAGCCGCCGGCGCCTGGAAGTCCGCCGAAGGTGGCGTAGTTCACGTCCTCCTGCGGCACGAGCACCGTCAGCTGACCTTGCAGGGGGGTGAGTTCACGGTCGCCGAAGAGATCGTGGGATCCCAGCCCGGTGCAATTGACGATGGTCGACTCTTCGACGGCCAGCAGGTCGCGGGGGGTCTCGAACCTCCGGATGACGATGCGGCCGTCGGAGCGCAGGAAGTCACGTACCAGAGCGTCGAGATAGATGGACGGCTCGATCCTGAGCGTGGTGCGCGCGTTCGCGTACCGAGTGGGGAACGGATGCTGGCCGGGGCCGAGCAGCGTGGAGCCTGTGCGGAGATCGGGCGGCAGGAGAGGGTCGGGCTCCTGACCGCCCTCAGAGGGTTCCGTATCACGCAATGCGTACGAGTCGATCCAGGAGACGCCGTACTCGGGCCCGATGAGCAGTTGTAGTTGCCGATACGCGATTCTGGCCGCCTGCCGCAGTTGAGCGTCCCAGGCCGCGGTGCGGCGGCTCCGGTCGACCAGTCCGGACGTGGGGGTCCACGCTGCCAGCGACATGTTCGAGGTCGTGTCCGGCGGGACGCTCGCGGTATAGATCGTCACGCCGAATCCACGCCGCTGTAGCTGCCGCGCGGTCGTCAGGCCAGCCACTCCACAACCGATCACGGCGGCTCGCCGCTCGCCTCGTTGTACTGCGAAGTCTGCCGCCATCGAGGCGGTGCCCCACGACAGCGACATGCCGGAGCCGCCGTGCCCATAGTTGTGGATCAGCATCCTGTCGTCGAGACGGTCGGCGCGCAGAACGAACCCGGACGGCCGGTAGGGTCGCAGTCCGACGGTGGTACGGATCACGCGGCCCCATGAAGCCCGGACCGGCGCCAGCCGAAGCCGCGGCGACGAGGGCGAGAGGCCCGACTGGCGTGAACAAGCGCCGAGGCTCAGGCCGGCCAACCCCATCAGTCCCGCGCCGCCGGTTTTGAGCAGTGTCCGTCGATCCATGCCTCAGCCTCGCTCGAGGTCAGCCCGCTGGCCGCGTCCCTTTCACCGTGACGCGGTATCCGGACCGTAGATGCGGAAAGTAGTCCCACACGGCGAAGTGCTGCGTACAGCGGTTGTCCCAGAAGGCGATCGAATGGGGCGCCCACCGGAACCGCATCTGCAATTCCGGGTTGCGCACGTGCTCGAAGAGAAAGGCGAGGATCGCGTCACTCTCGGCCTTTGGAAGGCCGACGAGTCGGGTCGTGAACATGCGGTTCACGAAAAGACACTTGCGCCCGCTGTCCGGATGCACGCGTACCACCGGGTGCTCACTCTTCGGGTATGTCTTCCCCCCGCCATCCCTTCCCATCATGCGGTTCACTTCTTCGTAGTACGGAGCCCCGTCATGGATCGCGGTGAGCCCGTCGAGCATCTGCTTCATGCGGTCCGAGAGCGCTCCGTATGCGGTGTACATGCTTGCGAAGAGCGTGTCACCACCGTTCTCGGGGACACTGAACATCCTCAGGGTCGATCCCATGGGCGGCTCGGCCGAGCAGGACACGTCGGAGTGCCACATTGCTCCCGCGATCCGTTTCGAGTTCTCGTCGGCGTGGATCACCATGACCTCCGGATGGCCCTCGAGCCCCGGATCGTTCGGGTGGATGACGAGCTCCCCGAAACGCGCCCCGAGCGCCTTGTGGGCTTCGACCGAGATCTCCTGGTCTCGGAAGAAGATCACCTGATGCTCGATCAGGGCGTCACGAATCGTTTCCAAGGTCGGATCGTCGAGGGGTCGAGCCAGATCGACCCCGGAGATCTCGGCGCCGATCGTTGGGGTGACCGGGTGCACCGTGATGTCGGCTCGTTGTGCCACTTCGTCGCTCGTGGTGGGCGGTTTGGTAGGGCCGGCCGAAGGTATCTCGCTGCTATCCCCAGGGATACGGCCCCGTCATTTCCACGCTTCTGGCCTCCAGGAGCAGCTCGATCATACGCTGCCATGAATCCCAACTGGTCGTGCGTCTGTACACTCGGTTGGTCTTATGGGCGACCACCAGATCGATCGCAGGAAAGACCGTGATCCACTGGCCGACCGCGCCGCGGCCCGTGTACGCACCAGCGAAGGGGCCGATCGCCTTCGGTCCGTCCCAGACCCACCACATGTGACTGTACCCGAAATACCGGTCCCGTCGAGCAATCGGGTTCATTTCCTCGATCGGGGTCACCACGGTGCGAATCTGGCGGGACCAGTCGCGGGGAAGAACCTGCCGGCCGTCCCAGGTGCCCTCGTTCAACATCAGATGCCCGATGCGCGCCATGTCGCGAGTCGACAGATGGAAGTGGTAGGCGGGGTTCCGGGAGATGCTGAGGCCACCGCTCTTCTCGTGCACCGTCCGGTCCCAATCCTGAAATCCGATGGGGATCGCGATCTGGGCCTGCATCTCGTCGTAGATGTTCCGCCCCGTCAACTGCTCGAATACCGCGCCCGCCGCGTTGAAGTCCCAGTTGTTGTAGAGCATGAAGCTGCCGGGCTCCTTTGAGCCGCGCTCCGGGGCGCTGGCGAGATCGTCTCCCCCGTTCGAGGCCGCATGATAGACGCCGGAGCGAGCGGTGATGAGGTGCCGGATCTTCGCCCGTCGCTCGATAGGAAGCAGTCCGCCCACATCGTCCACATCCAGGTCTTCCAGCGTAGCGTCGAGATCGATCGTACCGTTTTCGACCCAATAGCCGTACAGCATGGCCAGAATGCTCTTTCGCACGGAGGCCAGGTAGGAGAGTTCTTCGGTGTCGCCGAAGCTGAATACGACGCGGCCTTTGTCGACCACGACCACGCCCGTCGAATTCGAGTCGTATCGCAGGTGCTCGGTCACTGCCCGTAGCGCCTGCGGATCCCAGCCGAACCGCCCCAACTCCCGCGACCCGACGACCTCCCATTCGGCGCCGGGGAAGACGCAGTCAGAGCATTGGGCGGTCGCCGGTGCGGCGAGAACCAGCAAGAAGAAGAGCGCGCGCAACGCGCCAGTGCGACGGATCATGGTTCGACTCTCGGTATGCATCTGGGGCGCGGGGCCCTGACATCTATCAGACAAGCTGGACTGTGAACCCGTTGTAATCGGTCTGGGCGCCGCGCATTCTAGCTGCCCGGTACCCGGAAGCGTCCTCCCCAATCCCAGGCAACCACGATCCGGGCCCTCTTCCTCGACGTCGACGGGGTCATCAACGACCCCACCCGCATAGCCGACCTGTGGCGTGCCCACGTCGGCTACGTTCTGGAACGTGAGTTCGGGCGCACCGCCGCCGAGTGGGGTGTCGCGAACCGGGTCGTATTCCCAACAGTCTGGGAGGATCGTCACAACTGGAGACCTGGGCCGATCGAGTGCATGGAGGATGAGATGCTCGCCTTTCTGCGCGCGATGTGCGCTCACCTCGGACTTCTCATTCCTGAACGGTCGCGCGGTCTCGAGGTCATGCGCCGCGCGGAGATTCATGTGTGTCGCCATCCCGATGCCGTCGTTCCTGGGACCCGTGAGGTGATCGTCGAGTTGTCGCACACCTGGCACGTCCACATGGCGACGGGGAATCCGTCGTGGCGTGTCGAGGCTTTGCTGGAGGGACTGGGCCTACTGGATGTCGTTCGGACCCGCTGTGGTCCCGACTTGGTCGATGCCCGCAAATTGACGCCCCACTTCTTCGAGCGGGTCTTTCGCCTCGCGGGTGCGCTTCCTACAGAGGCCGCGGTCGTGGACGACAACACAGAGCCGCTGTGGATCGCTGCCCGACTCGGGGCTCGCACGATACACGTGACCTCGGCGTGTGACGGCCCCTGCGAAGCGACGCTCCACATCGATTCCATCCTCGAGCTACCGGCCGCTCTGCTGCACCTCGTGTGACGAGGTGCACGTCCGGCGGGAAGAAACACGAATCCCGATGGCCTCGCATCGTGTAGTACTCTATTGAGGCTCGTATCTCCTTCACGGACCGCGAAATGAGCATCCTTCTCTCCATCATCGTAATCCTGGCCATGCTTGTCAGCCTGGTCCTGATTCCGCTCGGCCTGCCGGGGCTTTGGCTCATTGTCGTCATGACGATGGGGCTCGTCCTGCTGGGCAGCCTGTCCTGGACGTTTGGGCTCGTCGTCGCCGGCGCGGCACTCGCCAGCGAGATCGTGGAATTCGCGGTGCTCAAGAAGTTCGGCGACGCTTATGGCGGGTCTCGAAAGGCGTTTTGGGGCGCCGTGCTCGGCGGCATGGCTGGCCTGTTCGTCGGTGTCCCCGTCCCGAT
>JAYZBT010000128.1:0-3661 GCA_036338615.1 Gemmatimonadota bacterium | reverse complement strand
ACGGCGATGACCACCAGCAAAATCAGGAGTCCTGTCTTCAAGGTGTTTGCCTCCTATTTGAGAGGGCTCAAAAAGCCTTCCCTGTTTTCACAGTCATGATCCAGTCGGTCGCCACGGATTGGGCTGCCCGTCACGGGCTCCCCATAAGGACTTGACGTAACCCCTATACCCGGACGTCATAACAGAACACAGCTTGAATGTCCTATCCCCACTGCTCCGGCAGGTAGGACCACATCTCTTGATCAAACTCGTCGAAGCTGAGAGCTTGATCCATCCTCAGTGCCTGGGCCTGATCAAGGTAAATTTCGATGGTTGCCTCCACGCGGACAGGGAGTTCAAACGCCCTTGGTTGCGCCTGAGAAGATTCACTATGTCTCGTAGTGGGGACATTGGGAGCGGATTGGCGCCCGTAGGCGGTCTCCCCCTTTCCCCAATCGAGCAGTAGCTCGTCGATGCCTTCCGCGAACCCATCGCCTACACGGAGCGCACCCGGGGCGCCACTTCGAGCGCGTAGGCCTCCACGCTTTCGGCGAGCAGGGTTTCGGGCAACCCGCCGAGGTCCATGTAGGCCAGGTGCAGGTCGAGGCCCAGTTTCTCACGGACGCTGCCGATGCGGTCGGCGACCTCCTCCACACCGCCGAAGACCGCCGGGCCGCGCTCGAGTTCCTCGATGTCGAAGGTCGGACGCCCGTCGATGAGTCCCTGGCTCGCGATGAGCCCGGTCACCCACTCCCAATAGTGGCGGTAGCGCGGCAGCCACTGCTCGCGAGCGGCTTCGGTGCTGCTGCCTACGAAGCAGTGGTTCACGCCGCCGACACACATGAAGGCTTCATCGTAGCCGGCGGCGCTGTAGCGCTCGCGATAGCGCTCGACCACGGGAATGAAGAAGTCGGTGGGTGCGAAGACACTGGGCAGGATGAGGGGCAGGCCTCGATCGGCAGCGAGGTCCACGGACTCGGGGCTGATGCCGCCTCCGATCCAGATGGGCGGGTGCGGCACTTGGAGCGGGCGCGGTTCGGGGCGGATGTCGGCGAGGGGGGCGCGGAAGCGTCCTGACCAGCTGACCGCATCTTCGCCCCACAGCCGGAGCAACAGGTCGAGGTGTTCCGTGTACTGCGCGCGGGCGTCTGCGTACTCTTGTCCGAAGGCCTCGAAGATGTACGAAAAGATCCCACGTCCCACACCGAGGTCTACGCGACCCTCCGAAAGGATGTCGAGGATCGCGAAGTCCTCTGCCACGCGTACCGGGTCGTGGTTCGGAAGCAGCGTCACGCCGGTTCCGAGCCGGATCCGAGTCGTGCGCTCCGCTACGGCCGCCAGGACCAGCTGCGGCGAGGAGACGATGTAGTCGTTGAAGTGGTGCTCGCCTACCCAGAAGGCGTCGAGGCCGAGGGCTTCGCTCTGGACGCCCAGTTCCACCATGGCGCGGATCTTCTCGCGCTGAGACGTGCGCTTGCCGGTGAGCGGATCGCTCAGGTGGTCACCGAGGCTGAGGATGCCCATCTGCATCCGCTTCACCCTTCGATCACTTGCGACTCGTCGGTGGGTTCCGTCGCGTGCAGGAGACTGCGCGCGAGCTCCGGGTCTGCATGGATCCCGCGTGTGTCGCGGCAGAACTCCACCATGATGCCGTTGGGGTCGATCCAGTAGAGGGAGTAGAAGATGTCGTGGTCGACCTCCATGTGGAGTTCGACGCCATCGGCTTCCATGCGTGCGCGCACCTCTTTTTGCCGCTCCTCGTCGGCCTGGAAGGCAACGTGGTTGACCCAGACGGGCAGCCCGCAGCCGGTCGACACCGCGGTCGACCAGTCGGTCTCCTCGCCCACGCCGTGCACATCGAAGAAGGCGAGGCAGCTGCCATTGCCGACGTCGTAGAAGAAATGGCGGAAGAAGCCCGAGTCGACCTCTTTGATCTCCGTGTGGATGAGTTCGAATCCCATCAGGTCCTGGTAGAAGTGATGGGTCGCATCGACGTCCTTGCAGGCGTAGACGACGTGGTGGAATCCAGCAGGTCTCGTCATGTCCAGTTCTCCGTGGGGAATGCGCGTTCAGAAGCGGTGTTCTCGAAGCCAGTCAACGATGGTGTCCGCGACCCGCGTGCGCGCCTCGGCCTGGGTCAGGAAGTGGTCACCCGGGAGCAGTTCGATGCGCTTGTCCTTGGCCGCGAGGTGCTCGTGGATGAAACGCGCGTCGGAGGGGAACACTCCCGTATCCGCGAGGGTCTGGAGGACGAGGGAGGGCACCTCGATCTTCGCGAAATGCAGCTCTCCCCGGCAGGCCGAGTCTTCCAGGCTCCACATCGAGAGCCAGCTGCGCAGGGAGGTCGTCCCGGCGATGCCAAAGGGAGAGTTGTTCGCGAACTTCGGGTCGCCCGCATAGCAAACACCGACCTCGCGGTCGGATGGGTCGAGGGTCCCATCGAGCATGCGCAGGTCGGCCCAGAGTCTCGGGACGCTGAAGAAGCGCTCGAAGTGCCCCGCGTTTGCGAGCCGCTCTAGCTCCGCCTTCACCCAGGCGGTGATTCGACCGTTGCGTGCCGTCTGTGCAGCACGGTAGCGCGCGACGAATTCCGGTGAGTAGGGCGGCCCATTTTCGGGCGCATACATCGAGAGGGAGGGGTCGAGCGAAGTCGGGTCGCCCTCATCCGTCACCGACGGGTCCATCCACGCGGTGAGCACTTCTGGACGGCCGGGGTGTGCGTTGAGGGTGATGAACGCATCTGCGGGCGCCAGTTCGTTCACGGCGGCAGGGAGATCGAGCCCTGGCAGCGCGGAGAGCGTCGGCTGGGTTGCCTGGGACTGGTAGGCGGCCATGAGCGAACCACCTCCGGAGTTTCCGAGCAGGACGACGGCCTCGACACCGGCCACTTCGCGGAGCCAGTTCACACCCGCGCCCAGGTCGACGAGCGCGTGCTCGAGCAGGAAGCTCGCCTCGGCTCCCCGGAAGCGGGTGTTGAAGCCCAGGAACCCGTAGCCCCGTTCCGCGAGCGAGGGCGCCAGATAATGCTCGCTGAAGTCGGCTCCGTAGTGCGCGGCGATCAAGGCCACTCGCGGGCGCCTGCCCACGGGCCTGAAGTAGCCGCCCTGGCAGGGGTGGAAGCCGATGACGTTGCGGGGTGCCGTCGCGGATTCGATCCCGACGAAGTCTCGTTCCCATGTGGGCATGAGACCCATTATACGCGCCGCCAGCACGGAAGAGGTACCCGCCCGCGGCGGATCGGAAGTTCAAACGCCCTTTTTGCGTCTGAGACGATTTATTTTGTCACATAGTGGCGATATTGGGAGCTGGTTGGCGCCCGGCGAAGATCCGGATCTCTGATTTCCTGGCACACTTCGCCGGCCACCAGCGTTTGTGCAGATTCAGGGCTCTGTGTACCCCGGGCCGGGCGTGCCGAGGATGTATTGCGGAAGGAGGTAATCGGAGAAATCCGCGCCATCGATGAGACCGTCCCCGTTGAAGTCCGCTGCCGCGCAGTCGAAACCGGTCGACGGGGTTCCAGTGAAGCACGGCATGAAGAGGGGGCCGAAGTCGTCTCCATCTACATACCCGTCGTTGTTGAGATCGGCGTCGCAGCGATCCCCGTAGGCCTGGATGCCCGGCAGGAAGTCGTGGTCGTCCACGCCGACATCGAAGTTCGCTTGGTCGGGATTTGCGACGTTCG
>JAYZBT010000127.1:0-4231 GCA_036338615.1 Gemmatimonadota bacterium | reverse complement strand
GGACGGGGGGTTCATCCAGGCGGTGCTTTAGGAGCGCTCCTAGTTCCCCACGGCCGCTGCGTCGTCGTGCCTCGGATCAGGCATCCCGAGCCGGTCCCCCGTCTCGGGATCGATCATAATGGACTGGGCAAATCCCTGACTCCCCCCCACCGACACCCTGTGGCCGAGTTGTCGTAGCCTCTCGGCCGTCGCGCCCGAGACACCATCCCTCTCGATACCGACCTGATCGGGCAGCCACTGGTGGTGCAGGCGCTTTGCGGCCACCGCCTCCCCGATACTCATGTCGAACTCCATGATGTTCAGGAGCACCTGGAGGACGGTGTTGATGATCCTCCTGCCCCCAGGAGACCCCACGACGGCGACGAGCTCACCGTCTCTCGCCAGAATGCTCGGTGACATGCTCGACAGCATGCGCTGTTCCGGACGGGCGAGATTCGGCTCGGTGCCGATTAGTCCCCGGGCGTCGGTCAGGCCCGGTCCGGCGTTGAAGTCGCCCATCTCGTTGTTGAGCAGAAATCCGGCGCCGGGCACGGTGATTCCCGATCCGTAACCCCCTTCGAGCGTGTACGTCACGGAGACGGCCATTCCGCTCCCGTCCACCACAGAGTAATGCGTGGTTTCTCGGGGCTCATACACAAGCGCGATGTCCGAGGGCGCCGACACACCAGCCGCCGCGCCGTCGATCTCACTGCGCACCCTGGCCGCGTAGTCCTTGCTGATCAGGTCATGCAACGGGACGTCTGCGAAGTCCACATCTGCCACGTACTGCGCCCGGTCGCGAAATGCACGGCGCATGGCTTCGACAAGATGATGAACGTACTCAGCTGAGTTGTGCCCCATCGTCGCGAGGTCGTAGCCCTCGAGGATGTTAAGCATCTCGACTATGGCGATTCCGCCGCTGGAGGGCGGTGGCATGGAGATCACATCGTATCCCCGATACGTCCCATGGACCGGCGTACGCTCCCGCGCCTCATAGCGAGCCAGATCCTCGAGCGTGATGATGCCTCCCTCACGCTCCATCTCGGCCACGAGGAGCCGAGCGGTCTCTCCGGCATAGAAACCATCGTGCCCCTCCAAGGCGATGCGCTCCAGCGTCCGTCCGAGGTCGGTCTGGATCAATCTGTCACCCGAAGAGTACGGGCGACCCTCGTTCGAGAAGGAATTCATCGTCGCCTCATAGGCGGCACCCCGACCGGTTACGAAGCCTCGGAGGCTACGCGCCAAGCGATCCGTGAGCACAAAACCGTCAAGGGCGAGCCCGATCGCCGGCCGCACGAGGTTCTCCCAGTCCTGGCTCCCGTAGAGCCGGTGGGCCTTCCAGAATCCTGCGACCGTCCCGGGCACACCGACGGCCAACGCGCCTCTGTGATGTTTAGTTCTGGAGTATTCACCCGAATCGTCGAGCCACATCTCAGGGTATGCCGCCAGCGGCGCCTTCTCCCTGAAATCGAGAGCAGTCGCGGTCCCATCAGGGAAGCGGATCACCATGAATCCGCCGCCGCCGATGTTCCCGGCAAAAGGATGTGTCACCGCCAGCGCGAAACCCGTCGCGATTGCGGCCTCCACGGCGTTACCACCCGCCGCCAGAACGTCCGCTCCCGCCCTGCTCGCGTCGACGCTCGCTGATACAACCATCCCATCGGACGCCCGAACCGGTTGGATCGCATCGGCCTGAATGGCCAACGGCGCCACGCTGGCCGCTACTGCTGGCGGTATAGCCGCCACCGGCGTGCCTATCCAAAGGGTGACGAACGTGAATAGCGCGATGCAATGTCGGCAGTCGATCATATATCTCCTTACGCGATGAGTTCCACAAAACGCTGCGCAAGCACGGGACCGGTGCCCGCGTCTTCATGCTTGAAGAAGACGTAGACGTCCTCCCAACCCTGATCCGAGGCGATACCTGCCCAGCGGGCGAGGTCATCCGGCTCGTAGGCCTCTCTGCGGAGGCGAAGATATCCGTACGGGGCGGTGGCAACCACGGGTGGCGGCTCGTCCTCGGTGTGTGCGACAACGAGCGCGGCCCCCGCATCGCCTAGTATCGTGTAGATCTCGTCGTCGAACCACGAGTCGTTCCGGAATTCGAACACAGCGCGAAGCCCCCTCGGGAACAACGAGACGAAGTCCCGCAAGCGCGCTGCGTCGCTCTTCAGGTTGGGCGGAAGCTGGAAGAGCATGGGGCCTAGGCGCGCGCCGAGCTCACTGGAGGTGTCCACCAGATAGCTCAGTTCATCCTGCGTGTCCTTGAGCCTCTTGAAATGCGTGATCTTCCGGGAAGCCTTGAGCACGAAGGAGAAGTCGTCCGGGACCTTGCTGGCCCAATCCGCGAGAACCTTGCGTGCTGGCATCCGATAGAACGTGTTGTTGATCTCGACCGCGTTGAGGCGCTCTCCGTAGTAGGCGAGCATCCCGTCGTTGGGGAGATCCTTGGGATAGAAGGAGCCCTTCCACGCCTTGTAGGAAAAGCCGCTTGTCCCGACCCAACAGTTCATTGCCACCTCCGCGGACAAGTGGAAATCACTCGCCCCCGAAGATAGCTTCGCTTGATGTTGCCCGACACGATACTAGAAGACCGTTCAAGAGATGTGAGCCAGCTGCTGCGGCGAGCGGACGTCCGAGCAGCGGGTGAGCACATCTTGGCGACCGACGACAAGACGCTCGCCGACCAGATCGATCTCACCGAGATCCCGGCCCCGCCTTTCGGCGAAGACGCTCGAGGGCACCGTATGGCGGAACTCCTCGGTGCGGCGGGCCTCTCCAACGTCGCGCAGGATTCAGTCGGCAACGTCGTCGCGCTCCGCCCCGGTGCAGAAGATCGAGAGCCGCTCGTGCTGTCGGCGCACTTGGACACCGTATTCGCGGCAGGCACGGATGTGACCGTACATGCCGACGGTGACCTCTTTCGGGCCCCCGGCATCTCGGACGATGGGCGGGGACTAGCCGCCCTCGTCACGGTCGCTCGGGCGTTGTCGCAGGCAGACATCACGACCCGGACTCCGATCCTGTTTGCCGCCACCGTGGGAGAAGAAGGGAGTGGGGATCTCCGCGGCGTTCGTCACCTGTTCGAATCGGGCGGCGCGGCCGCTGATGCGGCGGGATTCATCTCCTTGGACGGAGCGGGGATGAAGTACGTGGTAACAAGAGCGCTGGGAGCACGGCGCTTTCGGGTGGTCCTCAGCGGCCAGGGTGGACATTCGTGGGTCAACTACGGCGCACCCAATCCCATTCACGCGCTCGGCCGAGCAATCGGTGCTTTGGCCTCGTGGCCGCCGCCGACTGATCCAACCCTGAGTCTTACCGTGGCACGGTGGGGAGGAGGCACGAGCGTCAACGCGATCCCGGCCGAAGCCTGGGCCGAATTGGATTTTCGGAGTGAATCAATCGGGCACCTCGACGTTGGAGAGGAGCGTCTACGGGGCGTGCTGGATCGATCCTTGGCCGAGGAGAACACCAGTGTAACGGACCAAGATGGCCGGCTCCGCGTCGACGTGACCGTGGTGGGCGACCGGCCGACCGGCGTCACAGCGTTGGATTCACCACTCGTGGAGGCGGCGCTCGCAGCCACGCGAGTCTCTGGCATCGAGCCGGAGGTCACGGCTTCTTCGACCGACGCCAACCTGCCCATGTCGCTGGGGATTCCGGCTATCACCCTCGGAGCCGGAGGTTCGGCAGGAGCAGTTCATACGACCGACGAGTGGTATCATAACGGGAACGGTTCGATAGGAATCCAGCGAGCTCTTCACACGGTGCTGTTGGTCTCAGGACTGGACTGAGCAGGCGGTCTAGTCCTCCCCATCCACTTCGGAGTGATCGCCGACATTGAGGCGGCCCCGGTACGCCGTGACCCTCGACTCCGAACCCACGAGGGAATCGTGAAGGGTGGAGCCAGCGACTGTGGATCCCGAGCCCAGAATCGTGTCGGCCACCGTCGAATCTTCGACGCGGGCTCCTGCTTCAACCGTCACGTTCGGTCCGAGCACCGAGTTGCGCACCACGGCACCCTCCTCGACCCGAACGGGGTCGTTCACCGTTGAATCCTCCAGCGTGGCGGAGCCCGCGATTCCACTTCGACCCCCAAGCAGCAAGTGCTGATTGGTCTCGAGCAGCGTCTCGGGCTTTCCGCAGTCGTACCAGCCTGCGACTGGCGCCACCTGAATCTTCGAGCCGTGGTCGACCATGTACTGGAAGGCATCCGTCAGATAGAACTCTCCGGACGGTCCGGGGCTCGCGC
>JAYZBT010000126.1:0-47792 GCA_036338615.1 Gemmatimonadota bacterium | reverse complement strand
CAGACCCATCTGGCTCTTGAGCGCGAGCAGCTTGTCCTCTACATCCGCGCCACCCGAACTCCCGGCCTCGAGGCGAACGAAGTCTTGCTCGAGCGAGTCGCCACCGAGCGCCTGCGAGACCTCGGCGTGGGCGATACTTCGGCGTTCCTCTTCCTCGATCTTCTCGGCCATCCGGTTGAACGCCTCGAAGGCCGAGCTGTCGGAGAGGCCGGACATCGTCTCGTGGATACGGCGCTGCGCCTGTGCCCGCTTCTGCTTCGCGATGAGCAGATTCCGCTTCCGCTTCGCCTCTTCGATCTTGTCGTTGAGTTGGCGCAAGGACCCCTTGAGGTTCTCCGTCTCGGCCGCCTGTTCCTGCCAGGTCTGCTGGATCACCTGGGCGCGCTCGGCGTGCTCCTGCTGACGGATCAGCGCCTGCTTCGCCAGGTCGTCGCGACCCTCTTTCACGGCGAGCATCGCGCGATGCTCCCAGTCGCGAGCCTGCTTCACTTCGTCATCGAGCTGCGCCTTCAACTTACGCTCGTCCGCGATCGCAGCGGCGACCTCCCGCTTGGCCTTCGCCAACTGGTCGCGCATGTCGATGATGATTTGGTTCAACATCTTCTCGGGGTCTTCGGCCCGAGAGATCAAATCGTTGATGTTGGATTTGATGAGTGTCGACAACTTCGTAAACATGCCCATTTCTCGTCAGCCCTCCGCCTCTACCGCGCCCCTGTCGGCCGTCGCGCCATCATCGGCAACGCCAGCGAGGGCTCGGATCCGCTCCATATGGCTGGTAGCGGCTAGTTCAATCGATTCAGTCGAAGCTCGGAGCTCGTGGAAGTCGAGGGTCTCGAGTTCGAGCGTGTCGCTGAGGATCAGTTCACCGTCCTCCAGGCCATAAGCGCCGTGGACCACGTCCGTGGCATTCAACTCGAGCAGCGCGCGGTAGAAATCGACCTCGCCCTCCATCGCTTCCGGAAGATCCATGACCTTCATGCGGATCAGGAGAAGTTCGTCCGCGTGATGCACGACGACCGGCAGACCGCTGTCGCGGCCCTGGACGAGGAACATGCCCTCATCCACCTCATCGTACTCGAGATCCATTTGAATCAGGAAGCTCTCGAGATCCTCTCGGGTTACCATGACCGTCTCCGTTTCTCTGAGTCTCCGCGGGGCGGAGTATGGACGTTCTACCTGTTACCGACCCTACGACCCTGGGCAACACCGGTTTCTCCACGGCTTCGCCCGGTTGTGACCGGGTCTAAAAGGTAAAACCTATGCCGCCCGCGGTGCAGGGTTCGGTTGACCAACCGCCGTAGTGTTCAGGGACTGAGCAGGGGCGCCAAGTGCTGGCCAGTGTACGAAGCCTTCTCGGCCACGACCTCTTCTGGCGTCCCCTCCACGATGATACGGCCGCCACCCAATCCGCCTTCAGGACCGAGGTCGATGATCCAATCGGCCGTTTTCACGACGTGGAGGTTGTGTTCGATCACGATCACCGTGTTCCCGAGATCGACCAGCCGGTGCAGGACATCCAGGAGCACCCGAATGTCTTCGAAGTGCAGGCCGGTGGTCGGTTCGTCGAGGATGTACAGCGTCTGACCCGTTGCACGCTTGGAGAGCTCTGTCGCAAGCTTTACGCGCTGGGCCTCGCCCCCAGAAAGAGTCGTCGCGGACTGCCCCAGGTGAACGTATCCGAGGCCGACTTCGTTCAGGGTCACCAGCTTGATCTTGATGCGCGGAACGGCTTCGAAGAACTCGAGCGCGTCTTCGACGGTCATCTCGAGTACGTCGGCGATATTCCTGCCCTTGTAGAAGACGTCGAGAGTCTCTCGGTTGTAGCGTCGCCCCCTGCAGACGTCGCAGGGCACGTACACATCCGGGAGAAAGTGCATCTCGATCTTGACCAGCCCGTCTCCCTGACACGACTCGCAGCGACCACCCTTGACGTTGAATGAGAAACGCCCCGGCCCATACCCCCGCATTTGGGACTCGGGCAGGTTCGCGAAGAGTTCCCGTATGGGCGTAAAGAGCCCCGCATAAGTCGCAGGGTTCGAGCGCGGCGTGCGACCGATCGGCGACTGATCGACGTCGATGACCTTGTCGATCAGCTCGAGTCCGTCGATGGTGTCGTGGCTCCCGGGGACCAGCTTGCTCCGGTACAGACGGCGGGCGAGAGCGTGGTACAACGTCTCGTTGACCAACGTCGACTTCCCGGACCCGCTCACGCCGGTTACACACACGAATACGCCCAGCGGGAAGCTCACGTCCAGGTTCTGCAGATTGTGGCCGCGAGCGCCGCGGACAACGAGCGCCCGGCCGGCGTCGACCAGCCGCCTCTCGGCGGGGACCGCGATCTCACGGTCGCCCCGCAAATAGGCACCTGTGAGGGAGCGCGGCTCGGCCAACAGCGCCTCGACCGGGCCGCTCGCCACCACCTCGCCTCCGTGCCGCCCGGCGCCCGGCCCGAGGTCGACGACATGGTCCGCCAGCCGGATGGTATCCTCATCGTGCTCCACCACCAGCACGGTGTTTCCGAGATCGCGCAGGTGCTGAAGCGTGGTGAGGAGTCGTGCGTTGTCCCGCTGATGCAGCCCGATGGACGGCTCGTCCAGGATGTACAGCACGCCCACCAGCCTACTTCCAATCTGCGTGGCGAGGCGTATGCGCTGCGCCTCACCACCAGACAAGGAACCGGCCGCGCGACCCAAAGTCAGGTAGTCGAGACCGACGTCACGCAGGAAGCGCAGCCGGTCCCCTACCTCCTTCAGGATGGGCCCGGCGATCTCGGCGGGAAGCGGTGGACCGGCGTCCGCACTCGTCTTCGCTGGCTTGCCGTTCGGATGGCTCGGCGTTTGGCTCCCCTGCACCGGCAGCGACTCGAAGAAGGCCGCGGCCTCGCCGATTGGAAGCTCGACGATCTCGCCCAGAGAGCGGCCCCCGATCGTCACCGCTCTAGAAGTGGGCTTCAAACGGCTGCCTTCGCACGCGCCGCAAGGGAGCGTGGACATGTATTCGTCGAGCTGGTTTCGCACCGTCTCGGACGTGGTCTCTCGGTACCTGCGTTCGATGTTCACGAGGATACCTTCCCAAAGATCCTCGTAGTGCCCCTTGAATTTGCCGCTGCCCGACTTGTAAGGGAAACGGATCTTCATGGTGCTCGATCCGTGGATCACGGCATGGCGTACCGACTCGTCCAGTTCTCCCCACGGCGTATTCGCACCGAACTCGTAGGCCTCGGCGAGCCCGGGGATCACGGAACGCCGGAGGTGCCCTGAGGGGTCACCCCACGGGCGAACGACCCCTTCGAGAATCGAGAGGCTGGGATCTGCGATGAGTAGGTCTGGGTTCACCTCCTTGCGCGTGCCCAGACCTCCACATTGCTCACAGGCTCCATACGGCGAGTTGAAGGAGAACTGCCGCGGCTCGACCTCCGCCAGGTTCGTGCCGCAGTTCCCGCACGCATAGTGCTCGCTGAAAACGTGCTCGATCGCGTCGGCCCGCTTCCGGTGTTCGATAACCTCGAGAATGCCATCGCCGGTCCGCAACGCGGTCTCTACCGAATCCGCCAGGCGGTCGCGGTCCTCGACGCGGACCACGAGCCGGTCGACGACGATCGCGCTGTCGTGATTTTCGTAGCGATTGAGGGCAGGCGGTTCCCGCAGGTCGTGCGTCTCTCCGTCTACGAGGACGCGAACGAACCCGCCCTTGCGCGCGCGCTCGAACACGGCGGCGAACTCACCCTTCCGGCCCCGTACCACCGGAGCCAGCACCTCGATGCGCGTGCCCTCGTCCATTTCGAGCAGTCGGTTGACGATCTGAGTGGCGGACTGACGCACCACGGGCTCGCCACAGGTCGGACAGTGCGGGGTGCCAGCGCGTGCCCAGAGCAATCGTAGGTAGTCATAGACCTCAGTGACCGTGCCGACCGTGGAGCGCGGGTTTCTGCTCACCGTCTTCTGCTCGATCGAAATCGCCGGCGACAACCCCTCGATGGAGTCCACATCGGGCTTTTCCATCAACCCGAGGAACTGGCGGGCGTAGGCGGAGAGCGACTCCACGTATCGGCGCTGTCCCTCCGCGTAGATCGTGTCGAAAGCGAGCGACGACTTACCGGAACCCGACAGTCCGGTAATCACGATGAGCCGCTCCCGAGGCAGCTCGACGTGGATATTCCTGAGATTGTGCTCGCGGGCGCCGCGGACGATGAGCTTCTCGCGAGCGGGTGCCCCGCCTGAGGCGGCGGACTTAGGTCGTACCATAGCCAGGAAAAGTAACCGGGCGCACCCGTGGCACTCAATCCTCTTCTACCGATCTCTTAGTAGCCGATCTCTCTGAAGACGAAGACGCCGAGAATCTTCGAAGTGGTGCCTAGATCGCCGAACCCGCCGTTTCCACTGCGCAGGAATTGGTCCTCGTAGAACCCCTGGAACGTGTAGCTGTCGGAGAGCGACCACTCGAACCGAGCGCCTCCCAGAAAGCTGCCGCCGGCGAACTGTCCGGTCGGGGGCTGGAGCACGATCACGATGAACGTGTTCGGTCCTACGTACTGGCCGATCTCGAGCTGGTAGTTGGCGAGTGAGCTGCCTAAACCGCTCGCGAGGTCCCCGCCCTGTGTGAGTGACAGGTAGTCGACCCCGAACCCCTGGGCGAGTGCAGCCCCCACCTGAGACGCGATCGCCCCGGAGAACAGGGTGGTTACGAATCCTCGGGCCGCCCCCCCGAAACCGCTACCGGCTCCTGCCAAGAACGCGCTCTGGCCAGAGCCCAGTTGTGCGCTGGAGCGCCCAAAGATGAGGTAACTCACCAGGTCCGACTGGGCGAGCCCGGCCTCGTCCGAGGACAAATCGACCTGTGGCAGCGTGAGCGTGCCGACCACGCCCGCGTTGACCTCCAGGGGGAGGAGGTCGTCGATGCGCCGAATCCGACTCACCGCTTGGATGTCGAGCGTCGGGTTGATGCCCGGTGTGCCGAGGAATTTGACCGTGCCGCCACTGACCTCGAAACGCCGCCCGAGTACCATGTACGAGCCGCGCAACGCCTGTAAGTCACCCACCATCACGAGGTCGCCGAGGGCGCGTGAGTACGAAACACTGAGCGCCCCCCCGATCTCCACGTCCATGTCGGTCGAGCGAAGCCACATGGCCCTGGGAACCTCCAGAGCTACCTGCGCGCGCATGTTGTCCAGGAAGGGGTTCCGGAGGTCGCGCAGAAGCGGCTGCGTGAAGAAAGCCGATGTATCCGCGCCGAAGAGATACGGGTCCGAGAGCCCACTGATCTCCGCGCTCCTGGCGAACTCGTCGACATACAGCGCGGCCTCGTCCACGCGCACGTCCCCTTGCACGAAGGGCCGGCTGTAATCGCCACTCAATGTGAGTTCTCCGCTGATGATACTCTCCAGATCTCGCCGCTGCACCGCTTGGAAGCCCGCGAAGCTGAGGTGAAGGTCGAGGGCGGGATCAAAGACCGGATCCAGCGTCACGGTGCCGAGAATCTGGGCGCGACCGATCGCGTTCACCGTGAGGTCGACCTCCGCCGTCCTGTCCGGCTTCAGGATCAGGGCACCGTTCACCCCAGTGTGCCGGACACCGAGCGCCTCGATCGACCAGCCTCCAGAAGAGAGCCTGAGGACGCCGTCGGGCTCGGGCGTCTCTGTGCTACCGCGAACACTCACCTCTCCTGAAACGGCACCCTCCACGTCCGCCAGGGTCTCGAAGTAGGCAAGCGCAACGGCGGCGGCAAGAGAGTCTGCGACCACCGTCACGTCCATCGGTTGCGCAACCTGCCGGTCCTCGACCTCGGCCAACGAAAGATCGATCGGTACCGGGCCTGCCGCGCTCAGCACGCGCCGCTCACCCTCCCAGGCTTCGACCCGGACATCCGCTTCCCTGTCGCCGTAGTCCAACGCACCAGAGGCACGCGTGAGCACAACGTCCGCGAAGCGTGGCTCCTCGACGTCGAAGTGCCCCGAGATGACGGGATCTTCGGCTGGCCCCCGCACCGACAGCGTGAGGTTCAGGTGCCCGCTCACGGGGCTGTCGTCGAACTCCACCACGCGGGCAACGCGCTCCATGTGGAGGCCTGCGATGTCCAGGTCGAAGTCGGAAATGTCGGAGCGCGACAGCCTCCCGTCCGCAGTGATGCTCATATGGTCGTGGTCGTCGCGACGCACCTCGAGACTATCCATGGTGACGGAACGGTCATCCCACGAGACCCCACTCGGCCGGGCGAGGAAGTAGACGAGTGAGTCCAGCGTCGCGGTCACCTCCTCCAGGTGGACCGAGCCGCCCAGCGAATCGAACGCGAAACGGCCGGTCGCCTCGAGCCGCTCGCGCGGGGCCCGTACCACGTCGAGCACGGCGCTTCCCTCCCGCCGCGTCATGTCGGTCTCCAGATGTGCCCGCTCGAACGCTCGCCCCTGGTATTCTACGCCGAAGGCGTCCAACAGGACGTCCCAGTCTCCCGTGAATTCGGGCAGCTCGTTGGCGGTGAGCGTCACGCTCGCGCTGTCGACGCGGTTGTGACCGTATACTGCTCCGCGTACCTCCATGTCGAGGTCGACGACCAGGGCGTCGACGGACCCCACGAGGCGAATGGTGCCTTGGGCAGACCCACGCATGCGCACGTCCGCCGTGTCTGGTAGCGCCTCGACGTCCACGCCGTCGAACTCGAGACTCGTCCACTCCAGAGCACTCAGTGTGTCTTTGGCGATTACTGTGTCGCCGAGCAACAATGGACGGAGTCCTCCGAGCGAGTCCGTCGAGAATCTGAGCCTGGCTTCCCCGTCGAGCGGCGCGGCCATACCGAGTCGTCCCTGTCCGGAGACCTCCACACCCCCGAGACTCGCCTCCAGGCTGTCCACCATCAGAATACCGGCCGAGGCTCTCAGATAGGCGGTGACGGTGTCGATGTGCAGGCCCCCCACGCGCGACTGGGACGCGAACAATGTCGCGGCCGCATCCATGGAATCGATCCGGACACCCCGGCCTGAAGCCTCGAGCCTACCGCTCCACACGGACCGTTGCGGGAGCCGCGCGCTGAAACGATCGAGCGGCACGGACTCGGCGTTGGCGTCGAAACGGTAGAATGAACCGGGCCTTCGCAGGTCCATGACGCCGTCGACAACGACCTCGCCACCGGCTGCGTCCAGCTCAGCCGATATCTGTAGGTCGCGCAGACGGCCCACGCCTCGAACGGTACCCGTGAGCTCACCGGTGAGCTCGAGGTCCGGCCGCACGCCCCGCAGGATCGCCAGGGAAAGGGGGCGCAGGTCGCCCTCGACATCTGCGGACCACTCGCCCTCCTCGGTTCGCCAGAAGGCCCCACTCACTTGCGCGCCGGAAGGAGCGAGCAAATCCCCTACGTGCGACGCCCTCGCGACGAACTGCAGCCCGTCGTCCGCACGACCCGTGACCTCGAACGCGAGCGTTCCCGTTCCGTCCAGAGGGACGTCCGGCACTAGGACCCGCAGCAATTCATAGTTCAGCGGGTCCAGACGAGCTTCGAATCCGGTCGCACCGGGATTCGCCCCTCGGTGAATCGCGCCGCTGAAGTCAGCGCTCGTTGGAGCACCCCCGTACCCGGTGGGAACCAGCGTTACACGGCCGCTCGTCACCACGTCGGTCAATGTCCCGGAGAAACGCGCCTGGCCACTGAGCCAGCCCTCGAACGACAGCTCCCGACCCACCCAGGGCTCGAGTCGAGCCAGGGCGAGTGGGCTGGCGGTCAGATCAAGTGCGTCGAATTCGAGGTGGTCGCCGAAAACGATGCGGCCGTCGGCCGCGACGCTGCTCGCCTCCAGCTCGATCGCGAGCCCTTCCAGATCGACTTCGATCACCTCCGCAACCGAGATCCGTGCCGAGCCCGCGAAGGAACCGGAAGGGATGCGCGGGTCGAGCCACTGGAGGTCCTCCAGATCGCCGGTACGTTCGGTACTGAGCGTCGACTCGACGACCCACCGGCCGTCCCGTTCGCGCGGCCCGACCCGAAGCTCACCGAGCAAGCTCGAACCCGGCATGTCGAAGCGGCCTTCCGTAACGGTGATGCCAGCCGACCCGTATTGGACCTCCCCTGATGCACCTGCGAGCCGAAGCGGCTGCGCGAGGATCGAGGCGTCGCTCGAGAGGGACACGAGCCGCGCGGCGAAGAGGCGGCTCGGGTCCTCGAGGTCGAGCACGCCGTCCTCGAGCTCGAGGTCGAGCCGTTCGAACGCGAGGCGCCTCAGCAGGCCTTGCCCGTCCGGTGAAGCCACCGTGGGAGCCGCGGTGCCATCGCTCGCCGGAAGCAGCACCTGCACCGTCCCACCGCGCACCGAGATTCGCCCCAATTCCAATGGCGGTCGGGGTTGGTCCGGCTCGGACCCCTCCGCGACGACGGGCTCGACATTCGCGAGCACGCGGCGCACGTTCAGAAGCTGCTCGGAAGGGTACCGGGAGATTTCGAGGTCGAGGCCCCAGGCGACTACAGACGCAATCTGAGGTGGATTCGCTAAGAGGCCCAGCGGCGAGAAGCGGACTACGACCGAGTCGGTCGATAGGAAGCGGCGACCGTCCTCCGCTTCGACTAGGAAGCCCACCAGCGTGGCTCCCCTCAACAGGTTTCCGCTTCGGATCTCGTCGATCACGAGGTCCCCCGCCAGCGATGCCCGGACCTTGTCCATGGTCACGCCCAGGGCGATGCGGTGGCCGCGACTCGTCTTGATCACCAGGGTCGAAGCCACGACCAACCCAAGGATCGATACCAGCGAGAGCTGAAGCAGCCGCTTCACGAACTTGCGTTTCGGGGCTGCCTCGGGGGCCGTTTCCGCGGACTCGGGGGTCGTCGACCGTGTCGGCTCATTCATCAGAACGCCTGCCCGATCGAAAAATGCAGTCGCAGCCGGCGCCAGGACAGCGCAGACGACTCTCCGAAAAGGACGCTCGGACCGAGCACGGCGATCTCGTTCAGGCGCACAAACGGAATGGGCGACTTATCCACGATCAACTGGAGGTCCGGATCGTCCCCCTCGGCGAACGGCCGCAGTTGTGACGTCACGACAGACAGGGCCTCTCCGCTCCTGAACCGATACCCGACGTCGATCCGAAGCGGGCCGATCGGGCTTGCGAATCGAATGCCGGTCCCCGGGCTAAACTCGAGGTCCCTCAGATCGACCGGCTCGTTGGCGCCCCAAACCTGCCCCACATCCAAGAACGTGGCGGCCTCCAGGCTGGCGCTGAGCCTGAAGCGCAGCTCGAGGCCGGCCTCGATCACCCTGGTACCACCCGTGGGACGGGAGATGAATCCCCCATCGGCAAGCCCGCTGGCGTCGCAAGTGAGATCGATCACTTGCTCCGGCGTGCATGGGGCCGAGTTCTCGGCCCCGTTCAGTAGGCGGACCGGATCCACGGTCAGAATCCGCGGGCCGAGTCGCCCCGTGTCGAAGCCGCGCACCGAGTTCGCGCCGCCCGCATAGAATCGCTTTTGCGGGTGCACGATGTCGCGGCCCTCGCCGGCCCCGGCGAGCCGGCTGAACGGCCCTGCCCCAACCCATCCCCCACGCAACCGGGCCGCGAACACGGCGCCCAGGCCTTGGCGGGCGCTCCATCTGCCCTCGCCCACCACACGATCGTAGCGAAAGTTCGAGCCCGTCCAGCCGGCCGCGTGCTCGACGTCGATGACGAGGCGGTACCCACGTGTCGGGTTCAACGGATTGTTCGACAGGTCGCGACTGAAACTGATGCCGATGGGAGCAAGCCAGTTCGAGCTCGCCAGGATGTCGATGTCGTCCCGGGTGCATACCAGAAACCCCGTGCAGAACAGAGGGTCCGCGGCCTCCAAGCTCGACAGCTCCGGGCGGTATGAGATCGTCAGAGGCGTCCGGGGTCCAATCGCCCGCGTCAGGGCGAGGTCGAGGCCCACGGCCCGTCGAACGAACGCGTCCTTGAGGCTCTGCCGCTCTCCGAACAGCGATGCCAAGAAGGAATTACGCGTCGAGAAGATCCACGGCTGCGCGAAGTCCACTGCAGCCACGTAGTTCAACTCGGCGAACTCTCCGCCACCGCTCAACGGACAGAGGATGTCGTGAAAGTCCGAAGCAAGAATATTCGCGAGCCGCCCGCGAAGTTGTAGAACGCGACCGCTCCCCTTGAAGTTGCGCGCCGTCCAGCGCATATCACCGTTGAAACACTCGGCGGTACCCCAACCACCTCCGTAAAGAAACCGGTAGGCATCACCCTCGTTGACCTGCAGCGTGATTGGGATCACCGAGTCGCGCGCGGAAAAGGGGCCCGACGGCAGCCCCCACTCGAAGATCGGGACGTCGAGCGGCTCGACCGACGCGCTGCTCACGATGTCGAGTCCATACAGGCGGGCTTGCGACTCGATGAGCTGGTTCCGTCGAAAGAGTCGACCGGTTTGGAGTTGGGCGGTACGCCGTATCGTGGACGCGCTGAGGTTGTCGGTGCCCGCCACAGTGACCTCACCGTACTCGGATAACGGTCCGGGATCGACCTCGAACGTCACGGCCGCCTCGTGCGCATCCGCAGGTATGAAGCTGCGCCTGAGCACCTCTGCGTACGCATAGCCTTCGTCCTGCAGCCGCCGCGTGAGTGTCTCTCTGGTGGCTGCAAGCGCGATCGGACCCATGCGCTCCCCGACCGCGATTGGGAGGTCGTCCAGCAGGCCCTCCACGGCGAGGCCTTCGATCCCCAGCACGTCGATGCTGCTCACGGTGATCGGTTGGCCCTCGACAACGGCGAACGACACATTAGCTCGACCCTCGACCGTGTCGATGACGGGCGGCTCGACAGCCGCGTCCGGGAAGCCACGGAGTACATAGAAACGCTCGAGCCGGTAGCTGTCCCGCGGGGCCTGGGCCTCGCTCAGGTAGAAGCGCTGTACGGCGAGACCGAGCACGCAGAGCGGGCTCAGCAGCGCCGAGGGGCACTCCGTTTCGCGCGTGACGATCGCACGGGCCAAAGAATCACCGGGGAAGGACTCGTTGCCCTCGAAACGAACCGAAGCGATCTCGGTGCGACCCGCCTGCGCAGAGGCGGAGGGGGGAGGCATGCATGCCATGCCGATCGAGGTACAGGCGACGATCCGCCCGACATGGCGCGAGCGCACCGCTACGAGTCTCCGTGCTGCGGTTCGCGAGACCCCCCGTCGACCTCCCTGCCCAACTCCCGTGTCAGGGGCTCTCGCGCGAGCAGGAGCCGCGCAAGGTAGAACGTGACGATACCTACGCAAGCCGCCACTGTTGAGGTGATCACGGCAGCGCGTACATCGGTACCTCGATCGCCGCGGTTCCGTAGATACCGCACCGTCACCCCCGGCCTCCACCCAACGGCGGTACCGGCGCGGACGCGCCCGGCCTCGCTAAGCTGGTGCTAGGACCGGGTTCAAAGCCAGCGCCGCGCGACTCGAAGAAGTGCGGTATCACGTCGACTCGGTCGTCGAGTACGTGCACGAGGTTGGCGCTGTTCCGGCGCCTCTCCTCTCCCCGGCCCCGGCGCGACGTCGTGGTGCCCGCGGTGATCAACGGAACACCGGTTCCTTCCCCAGGGACGAGGTCCCTCGACGTCGCGACGTTGCTCGTGTGCACATGGCCGCCCAGCACGAGGTCCACACCCATGTCCTCGACTTGCCTCAGAATGCCTTTCGCGCCGGGGAGGGGTGCCCCCCCCTCGCCACCCGGGGGGCGAACGAAATGGTGGTGGATGACCAAGACGCGCACCGCACCGCGAGGCGCCCTCTCAAACTGCTTCCGGGCGAACGCGAGCTGCCCCTGAGAAATCCGCCCGTTCACGATGGCCCGTAGCGGAGACGCGGAATCGAGTCCTACGATCACCGAGCCTGCAACCTGGGCTACCGAGTCGCGATCGCGCGGAATCTGTCGATTCCAATGCCAATAGGGGAAGAGGACCCGCTCCCAGAACCGGAACAGCGGTACGTCGTGGTTGCCCGGCGTCACCACCAGCGGCACGGTCGGCAACCGCTTCAGCAGGCCCCAAGCCGCTCTGAACTCGTGTCGCTTGGCGCGCTGCGTCAGGTCCCCCGATACGACGATGAAATGCGGCTTGATGTCGAAGGCCAGTTGGATGAACGCCTCCCCGGCCCGCGCACGGAACGGCTTTCCAACCTGCAGGTCCGAAGCGTGCAGGATCTTCAGCATCGAGTGCTCATGCCGCGCGAGCCGCCGCGCCCCCCCGATTGATGCGGGTCATGCCGACGATGCCCGTCGCAACGATCGCCAGACTGATGAGCTGCGCGAGCGTGAGGACGCCAAAGAAGCGGTCGTCCTTGGCTCGCAGGAACTCGACCAGGAATCGCTCGAATCCCGCGAGCGACAGCCAGAGCATGAACAGCCATCCGGCGGGCCGGGTGCCTTTGATCTTCCAGAGGAACAAGAAGATCAGTGTGCTGAGGGCGACCTCATACAGTTGGGTCGGGTGCACCGGGACGATCTGTCCGTACTTCTCCACCAACCCCGGGTCGACGGAGATGCCGAGGTTCTCGATGACGTCTACCCGGGTCGCCGGAGTCCCGCGCGGAAAGGCGATGCCGACCCACGAGTCGGTGGGGCGGCCCCAGTCGTCACCGACCAGAAAGCAGCCCATGCGGCCGACGGCATAAGCGAGGGCCAGCGCGGGAGCGATCACGTCCGCCATCTTCGGCAACGGAAGTTTTTGGCGCTTGATTTCCCAAACGACCAGGGCCGTCGCGAGCAGAAAGCCGCCGTACCAGACCAAGCCGCCACGGGAGATGATCAACCCGCCTGGATCGCTGGCGAGCCGCTGGTAGTTGAGCAGGATGTAGTAGAGCTTGGCGCCGACGATGCCGCCCACGACGCCCACGAAGACCAGGTCCCACGCCTTGTCGGGATCCTCACCGATGTCCCGCATGCCGGCGCGGATGACATAGCCCCCGGTCAGGAACGCAAAAAGCATGAAAACGCCGAATGAGGTGATGTCCTCGCCGCCGAGTAAGGGAACCCAGTCCCAAAGCGTGAAAATGACGGGATACATGTGCCTAACTTCGCGTGAGGGAGAGTCTACAGGAACACGCTAGCCGCCAGGAGCCGCTCACGCGACGCCCCGTACCAAACCGGGAAATGCGAGTCCTGCCGAGGCCGATAGATCAGGCGCCGCTGCGCCTCCCTGGTCGAAGCGGAAGCGCGCGGCTCGGGCCACCATGGCACCGTTGTCCGCGGAGAGTCGGGGAGACGAAAAGAAGAGCCGGCCGTCTTCGCCCAACCTCGCCTGAAATTCATCGCGCAGACGCTGATTCGCGCTGACACCACCGCCGATCAGCACGCGGCGGCACCCGGTCTGCTCGACCGCGCGCAGGGTCTTGCTGACGAGCACATCGACCGCAGCCTCTTGGAAGGCCACGGCAACGTCCGCTCGGTGCGGCCCGAGGTCTCCGTCGACTTCGAGGCTACGCACCAGTTCGACCGCCGCGGTCTTCAAGCCGCTGAACGAGAAGTCGTAGAAGGCGGCGTCTCCGGGGCGCTGGTCTCGCCGCAACATTGGTCGCGGCAGCCGGTGCCGAGCCCGCTCACCCACGCCCGCCAGGCGTTCGATCTCCGGTCCGCCCGGGTACGCGAGTCCAAGCAGCTTCGCGACCTTGTCGAACGCCTCGCCAGCGGCATCGTCGCGCGTCTCTCCCAACAAGACGTACTCCCCCCACGCCAAGGCATGGAGCAGCATCGTATGTCCTCCCGAGGCGAGAAGGGCAATGAACGGTGGCTCGGCGTGCGGGTCCTCCAGGGAAGGAGAGAACAGGTGCGCTTCCATGTGGTGGACGGCCACGAACGGCCGATCGAGCGCAAACGCCACCGCCTTCGCCCAACAGACTCCGACCAGCAATGCCCCGATCAATCCGGGGCCGGCGGTGGCTCCTACGATGTCGATGCGGTCGAGTGTCAGCTCGGCCCGGGCCAGCGCCTCATCGACCACATCGTCGACCTTCTGCAAATGCGCACGAGCCGCGAGCTCGGGGATCACGCCCCCGAACACGGCGTGCTCGTCTTGCGAGAGTATCACGTGTCCGAGGATCCGGTTGTCCCCATCGAGCACCGCGGCCGAGGTCTCGTCGCACGAGGTCTCCAGCCCAAGCACGAACGGCCGCTGTGGCTCGCTCACGCTTCCCCCGTTGGTCCACTGCGCGGTCCACCACGTGGCCCACCCACGTCCTGATCGGCCGCCCTCCGCACCGTGACGATGTCGATTTCCGTCACCGCCTCCACGAGGTCCGGCACGCCCTCCAGACGGACCGGCACGAGCCGGGCCTCGCCCTCGGTCATGCCCGTGATCTGGTCGGATTCCACCCAGATACGGAGGGACTCGGGGTCGAGTGAGTTCACCAATGATCGCGCTCCGGTCAGCGAGACTGCGATCAGGAGCGGCTCGACGACCAGGTCGTTTTCGGCACCATCTGCGTTCACCCGAACCGGCAGGCCCACGAAAACCCGCTGGATCTGATCTTCGACGTGAACGGAGAGCACGGGCGTCGGCGGACTCACGGTCGCGCCAATCAGCCCGGTGGTGTCGATCTGCACGTTGAAGAGCCCGGACTGCTGCACCGACTGCAGGTCGAACGGCACGAGTGGCATCGAATCCAGGCCAGCCATCCGGCTCGCTGGCCCCCGCATCCGGACCGAGGCCGGGCTCAGGCCCAGCGGGGACGCCAGCGCCAAGTGACCCGGCACCTCTCCTCGCACACGAACCGCCACAGGGAGCGTCACGGTGAGCGCGCGTTCGAGCGACACCCTGATGTTGGACGGTGAAATCTGTTCGACCGTGAGGCCGTTGGCTTCACCGAGCTGAACCCAGTCCCGGCTCAGCGAGATGAGCGTGTCGCTCGAACCCACGGATTCGAGCAGGACCCGCACCGTCGTTCCCGACCGCGCGAGCCGGATGATCTCGCGCGCAGGACCACCCAATCGCAGCTCCGCCATCGCGGGCGTGGGCGGGCCGGCCAGGGTCCACGCGGTATCCGCCACCTCGACCATGATCGGGATGGACGGGAACGTCTCACTGTTGCGCGGCTCGGTCTGTACGAGCAGCCATAAAAAGATCGCGATCCCGAGCGCGGACAGCTTCAGGCGCCAGTTGTGGACGACGGCACCGGCGGCACTAACCATGGGCGGCGGCGCTGGTGTTCGGGTGCACTAGCCGCCCAGGAGCCGACGGATGAGCTCCTCGTTCTCCGAGGCATCCCACCGCGTGGGCCCAGCGATCTTCTTCTGGATCGTCCCATCGCGATCGATCACGAAGCTTTCCGGCACGCCGGTGGTTTGGTAGGCACGCTGGATGTCACCCGCGGGGTTGTGCAGAATCGGGAAGGTGAGCCCCAACTGGGCTGCGAAGGCCCCGATGTCTCCCCCGGGGCGCCCCCCCACGTCGACATCCCCGAGACGTGCATCGATGCTCACGGCGAGAATCTCGAAGTCCGTGCCATCGAGCGCCTCGTAAAGCCGCTGCATCGACGGCATCTCCTCTACGCAGGGGCCACACCAAGTGGCCCAGACGTTCAGCAGCACGACCTTGCCCCGGTACTCGTCCACGTTCACGGTCGAACCGTCCATCGTGGTCACCGCGAAGCTCGGCGCAGTTGCGCCCGGAATGATGGGCTGAAAGCTCCCCCTGCTCACCCACGCGGTGGCCACGACGGCGGCAAGGCCGAGCATGGCCCAGAGATAGGGTGAGCGAGCGAAACTGCGCTTCATGGTATGACTCGAAAAGCCTTGTAGGACAACGGTTCACGGCCCCTGCCGGAGCCTCGATTGCTACGACCCAACAGGGTCAATGTTCCGTCTGTGGGCCACGGCGCCCAACAGACAGCTGAACTTCGGACCCACGTACGACCTCAGCATCCGCCCCCGGTTCCTGCTCGACGACAATGCCCTGGTCACGCCCGAACCGGAAGACCTCTTGCACATCGGAGACCACGAGGCCTAGAGAATCCAGCAATTGCACGGCCTCTTCCTGTCCGAGCCCGAGTACGAGAGGCATCGCAATGAGCGGAGGACCCGTACTGATCACGACTCTTATCTCCGTGGGCAACGCCACGATCGTATCGGCAGGAGGGAAGATCTCCACAACGAGTCCACGCGGCAATTCCGCCTCCGCCGTGTCGATCGCGACGACGAAGCCGCTGCTTTCCAACACGATGCGCGCACGGTCCTCGTCGAGCCTGGTAACGTCCGGGACCGACCGCATTTGCGGGCCCCGGCTCACGGTGACGCGCACGGGGCTTTCGGGGGTCGCGACTTGCCCGGGAAGGGGGGACTGTCCGACGATCAAGGCAAGAGCGATCGACGGATGCAGAAGCGAGTCGACCTCCCCCAACTTGAGTCCCGCGCCGGCCAGCCGCTCACGCGCGCTGGCCCACCCCACCCCGCGAAAGTCCGGGACCGCGCACAGATCACCCGGCGGTGGCGGCAGGGGAAAGAGCAGTTGAGTCGACAGCACATAGCCGCCCGACCACCCGAGGATGGCCAAGGCCGCGAGCGCAAGAAGCAGACGCGAGCCGGAACGCTGGGAGGTTCCCTTCGACTTCTTCGACTTGGGCGGCGTTTTCGGGGGGCGCTTGCCCTTGCCCCGCCCTCCACGTCGGCGCGCGAGTGAACCACCCAACCTCATGCGGTCCTCCTCAGTCGGGCCGCAAAAGCGCCGTCGAAGCCGGTCTCTTGAGGACTCACGAACAGCATTCCGCGCTGGTCGAGGAAGCGGGAGTGTACCGCGTCGGTCGACTCGACCCGGTAGTCGCGGTTCTCGGCGAGGAAAGCATCGATCTGCTCTTCGTTCTCTTCGGGTTCCAGGGCACACGTCGAGTATACCAAGAGTCCGCCCGGAGCGACGATCCCGGCCGCGGCGCCCAGCAGCCGCTTTTGCAGTCCGGCCAGACTCTTCACGGATGCGGGTGCAAGGCGCCAGCGAGAATCTGGGTGCCGAGCGAGGGTCCCCGTTCCCGTGCACGGGACGTCGAGCAGGACCACATCAGCCGCCTCGAGGGGCGGATACAGGGCGTCCGCGACGACGCAGCCCAGGCGGCGTCCCGTCCTTTCCATGTTTTCCCGAACCATGCGTATGCGTGACTCCGAGCGATCGGCGGCGAGCGTGAAGGAGGCACGCCCGGCGACAGCGAGCGCCTTACCCCCGGGGGCAGCACAAAGATCTGCAACCTTCGTGCCGGCCGGAACGTCGGCGTACGCGCCCACCAGGTGCGCCGCAGGGTCTTGTATGATCGATCGCGGCACTGCCTGGAGCGCGGCAGACGGGCTCGATCCCGTTCCCAGCCGCACACAATCGGTCCCGGACCCCACCTCCCCACCCGGAATGCCCGCCTCGGCCAGTAGCGTCACCGCTTCCTCGGGAGAAAGCTCCAGAGGCGCCAAATAGTTCGCTGGGCGCGAGTTGTTGGCCTCGACGAGGGCTTGGACCGCCTGCACCGGCCATCGGGCCAGCCAGCGGTCGATGAGCCAGCGCGGATGGGACCCCCAGGTGGAGAGGTAGTCGGCAGGATCGGTCTCGACGTCGGGGAAGAGCTGCGCACCATCTCCGGCGTCCGCCACGCGCCTCAACACGGCGTTGACCAGGCCTCGTGCACCTTTCCCAGCGAGGTTGCCAGCGTGGTCCACCGACTCTGACACGGCGGCATACTTGGGCACCGATCCCATGTACAGCAGCTGATACGCCCCCAGGCGCAGAACCTCGAGCACGCTCGGATCCAGCGAGTCGAGACCACGATGGACCCGCTCGGACAGCAAGTGATCGATTCGTCCGCGCAGTCTCGTCACGCCGTATGCGAGCTCGTGCGCGAAGGCGCGGTCGCGCGGTTCCATCGGGCCCACGGCCGCGTCGAGCGCCACGTCGAGGCGACGCCCGCGTTCGGCCTGCTCCCTGATTCGAAACGCCGCCAGGCGTCCGGGACCAGGGGATGTCAGTCCAGCATCCCCGTCGTGGGCGACGACGGGACGGCGATCTCCCGTGAGGGCATCCTGCCCGCCAGGAACGCCAAACGGCCGGCGACGATGGCGTGCCTCATCGCGTGGGACATGCGCACCGGATCATCGGCGGCCGCCAGGGCCGTGTTCATGAGCACACCATCGACTCCCTGCTCCATGGTGACGCACGCGTCCGAAGCCGTACCGACGCCTGCGTCGACGATCACCGGGACCTCCAGCCGACGCTTGATCTCGCGAATGAAATAGGGATTCACCACGCCCAGCCCGCTGCCAATGGGGCTGGCGAGCGGCATCACCGCGACGCATCCGGCGTCCTCCAAGCGGAGCGCTGTGATGAGGTCGTCATTGGTGTAGGCCATCACCTTGAAGCCCTCGTCCGAGAGCGTCTTGGCGGCCTCGAGCGTCGCATGCACGTCCGGCAGCAACGTCGTTTCGTCCCCGATCACCTCCAGCTTCACGAATTCGTTGAAGCCAGCGGCACGGGCCAAGCGCGCATATCGGATGGCGTCCTCAGCCGAATAGCATCCCGCCGTATTGGCCAACAGGAAGAACTCGTCGGGGTCGAGGTGGTGGAGAATCGCCTCCTCTTTGCTGCGGTCGAGGTCGACCCGACGCACGGCCACGGTCACCATCTCCGTCCCGCTCGCCCGGATGGCCTCCATCATGACCTCGTTATCGGCGTACTTGCCGGTGCCGACGATCAAGCGGGACATGAACTCGATGCCGCCGATCTCGAGGGGTCCATCGAGGCCGTGCGCGGATTCGGTTGCTGTTGCGTTCTGTGTCATGTGCCGTTCAGCCCCCACCCACGAAGTGGACCAGTTCGATCGTATCACCTTCCTGGACCTGGCACTCCGCATACGAGTCGCGACCGAGGATCTCCAAATTCAGCTCCACCACAACCATCCCGGCGCGCAGGTCGAGCGACTCGAGCAGCGAGTGGACGGTGTGTCCGGGCTGTATCTCGCGCGGCTTTCCGTTCAGTCGCACGTGGATCGTGTCTGCACTCACGTCGCTTCTCCTTCGCTCACTCGGCAATCTCGGCCCCGCCTGGGCTGGCCCGCTCCAGGGCGGAAAGATACTCACCCACCGCCCGAGCGGGATCGCCTGCATTCCACACACCACGGATCGCCGCCACTCCGTACCCCCCGGCGCGAATCACCTCCGACACACGTCCCGGCGTGATACCCCCGATTCCCACAAGCGGCAGGCCATCCGCACGTCCGACGACTTCAGTGACGACCGCGCTGCCCTGGCCCTCTCGGCCGCCATGAGTCGGCGTCTCGAACAGCGTACCCACGAAGGCGTATTCCGCACCGTCGCGGCTCGCTGCGGCGACTCCGGGCGAGTCGTGAACCGAGATTCCGATCGAGATCACCGGACCGACGAGCGCCCGTGTCTCGCTCACAGAGAGTGATCGTCCGCCGAGATGCGTGCCATCGGCCCCGGCCGCAAGAGCGACATCCACTCGGTCATTGACGAAGACACGGGCGTGTGGCGGGCGAAGCGCAATCAGTGCGTGAACCAATTCATGGACCGTTCGACCGTCGGTGGCGGGGCCTCGCACATGCAGAGCCAAGGCTTCGCCGCCGGAATCGAGCACAGCCTCGGCCACATCGAGGAAGTCTGCACGAGTCAGCACCTCGTCGTCCGTGACGACGTGGAGCCGTGCCACATCGATCACTCGAAACACTGCCCTGGCTCGACCCCCCGCCCGTTGATCCAGTCGCGAACTTCCATGCGCCGTTTTCCTGGTGGCTGTGCCTCGGCGAACAGCACGCCTCCGTCCGGTGTGGCGACCAGAACGCCCCGGGAGGGATCCGCGACGACCACGGCCCCGGGGGGGGGCGGCACAACCGCGTGTAGGGGGACGACCCGAGGCCGAAAAAGCTTCACCGGCGTGCCCTCGAGTTCGGACCAGGCGCCGGGGACCGCGTCCATCGCACGCACGTGATTCGCCACTTCGGCGGCCGGACGACTCCAGTCGATGCGCGCGACCGCCCGGTTGATCTTGGGCGCAAAGGTGGCCGCGTCGTCGTCCTGCTCCACCTCCGTCGCCCCGCCGGCACCCAGGAGCGCGAGGGCCTCGAGCAGCGCTTGCGCGCCGCGCTCCGAGAGCCTCAACGAAAGCTCCGAAGCCGTCTCATCGTCGAAGATCGGTTCCGTGACCTGATGGATGACCGCACCAGCGTCCATCGCGCTGACCATCCGCATGATGCTCACGCCGGTCTCTTCGAATCCGCGCGCAATCGCCCAGTTGATCGGGGCCGCTCCTCGCAGCGCGGGCAGCAGCGACGCATGAACGTTGATCGAGCCCAGTGGAGGCAGGGCGAGGACCTCGCTCTTCAGGATGTGTCCGTACGCCACCACCACGGAAAGGTCCGGAGCCAGCGCCCCCGCGGCCTCCATGAATTCTTCCCCCCGCGGGCGATCGGGGGAGAGGACCGGAAGACCGTGCTCGAGCGCAACCTGCTTCACCGCCGAGGGCTGTAGCCGGCGTCCCCGACCCGCAGGGCGATCGGGCTGAGTCACGACGCCGACCACGTCGAAGCCCTCGTCCTCCAGGGCACGCAGCGACGGCACCGCGAACGCTGGGGTGCCCCAGAATAGGATCCGCATCCGACCTACGGCGCGCGGCGGCGCAATGGGCGTCCCGTCGCGAGCCCCACTGCGCTCCTCACGACTCGGCCTCGGCCCGCAGCTTCTTCCACTTCTTCATCAGCATGCGGCGCTTGAGGCCACTGACGCGGTCTACGAAGAGGATGCCGTCGAGATGGTCGATCTCATGCTGGAGGGCCCGAGCGAAGAGTTCCCCAGCTTCGACCGTGAGCGGCCGCCCTTCCGGGTCCAGGCCTTCGACGCGGACCTCCGACGGGCGCTCGACGACCTCCTCCAGACCGGGGATGCTGAGACACCCTTCGGCCGACTTCTCCCTCTCGTCGCTGTGCCAGACGATGCGGGGGTTGATGAGGGCCAGGCGAGCGTCGGGCTCTTCGTCGTCCCTCAGGTCGATCACCAGGACTTGTTTCGAAATCCCGATCTGAGGCGCGGCGAGCCCCACGCCCTCGGCGTGGTACATGGATTCGTACATGTCGCGCACGAGCTTCCGCAGGTCACGGCCGAAATCCGTGACTTCGGCGGCCTCCTCCCGAAGCACTGGGTCGCCCATCAGTACGATCTCGCGTACCGCCATCGTTCGCGCTCCGCCCCTCTACTCCGCTCTAGTCTTGTCTTTCGACGTGTCTTGTGCCTTGCCTGCTGCGCCGACTACGGTCGCCACCCGCCCCCGATCGACGGTGAGCCTCGTGTTCTCACCCGTCTTCACGGTGAGCCGATTCTCGTCCACGTGCACGATCTTCCCGATGATGCCTCCACTGGTGATGATCTCATCGCCCTTCTTGAGCGCCTTGAGCATGTCTTCCTGCTTCTTCCGTTCCTTCGCCTGCGGACGAATCAAGAGGAAGTAGAAGATCGCGAAGATCAGCACCATCTGAATCAAAAAGGCCGGGTTCACTGAGTTTTCTCCGTAGGTTCTCTTGCGTTGCGATAGCGCTCGAGCCAATCGCGGGACCAACTTTCGAACGAGCCGCTCTGGATCCGGCGCCGGGCCTCTTCACCCAGACGTACCAAAAAGCGGAGGTTGTGTATTGACAGCAGCCTCACCGACAGCCACTCGGCGGAGACGACGAGGTGCCTAAGATACGCGCGATCATAGCGCGTGCACGTGTAGCAATCGCACCCAGGATCGATGGGGCGCGTGTCCTCACGGAAGCGCGCCGCCTTCAAGTTCACCTGGGCCTCTTCGCTCGTCCAGACGGTCCCGTGCCGTGCGTTTCGGGTCGGCGCCACACAGTCGAAGAGGTCGCACCCGCGGGCCACCGCTTCCAGCAGATCGTCCGGATATCCGACACCCATCAGGTAGCGGGGGCGGTACTCCGGCAACTCGCCGTGAAGGACTTCGAGCACGCTCCACATGTCGTGCTTGGCCTCGCCCACGCTCAGCCCGCCGATTCCGAACCCCCGCCAATCGCCGGCTTGTCTGAAGTCACGCGCGTGCTGGCGTCGCAGGTCGTCGAAGACGTTGCCCTGCAGCACCGGGAAGAGCGCCTGGGTCGGAGCCTCCGTTTCGTGCTCCAGCGACTCGAAGCGATCTCTGCAGCGCTCGAGCCAGCGTAGGGTGCGCACGTTCGCCCTCTCCGCTGTGGTGCGATCCGCGCCACCCGGCGGACACTCGTCGAACGCCATGATGACGTCCGCCCCGAGCGTTCTTTGCACCTCCATCACCGACTCGGGGGTGAAGCGGTGCTTCGATCCGTCGATGTGACTCTGGAAGTCGACGCCGTTCTCGTGGATCTCTCGGATCCCTGACAGCGAGAAGACCTGGAAGCCTCCGGAATCAGTGAGAATCGGGCCGTCCCACCTCATGAAGTCGTGGATGCCCCCGAGATGCCCGACGAGTTCGTGCCCCGGCCTGAGATAGAGATGGTAGGTGTTCGCGAGTACCATGCCAGCCCCACGGGCCTCCACTTCCTCCATGATCAGGCCCTTCACAGTCCCCACCGTGCCCACGGGCATGAACGCCGGGGTACGCACGTCCCCGTGTGGCGTCTGAAACACGCCTGAGCGCGCGGCGCCATCGGTCGCCTGAATGCTGAAGTCGAACATGGCGCGGAATGTAACCCGTGTTGCTTCTGCGAGGACCGTTTCAGACGGATATTTTCCGAGGTAGCCAGCCCCTCCGGAACGCGCATGGACCGCACTACGAGATCCCGGAAGCAAGAGCCGACGCTTCGACGAGGGGGGCAGACTCGTCGGAGCTATCCGCGCTACCCTCACCTTGGCCGATCTGTGGGCGTGGCTCGCGGCACCGAGGTCACCCGAAAGCTGCTGATCGCATCGCGTAGAGATCAGGCTCCTACGAAAGCGATCGACCCGCGTCGATACGGTCAAGACGCTGACGGCCGACTAGGACCGACGGCGCCCGAGGCTGCTGGCCCAGCAGCCCTGGGACACCACCGCCGTGTCAGCTGTCGGAGATCGGGCCGCTCTTCCTCGGCATCATCTCATCGCGCATCGCCAGCGCGTATACCGTCGCTGCGACCACTACCGCGGCTTGCTGCAGGTCTTCGATCACCAGGTGATCGAACGTATCGAGCTCGGTGTGGTGCGTGTTCACGCCGTATTCGATCGGGTCCTGGATGAAGTTGAAGCCGGGAATGCCCCTTCGATCGAAGGCCAGATGATCTGTGCCACCGGTGTTGCCATGCTTGACCGCGACGACGCCGAGGTCCCGGAAGGGCCAGAGGATCTGCTCGAACACGGGTGTCGCGCCAGCGTTGCTCTGGTTCCAAATGCCTCTCAGCCGCCCCGTCCCGTTGTCGACGTTTACGTACGCGGAAATCTTGTCGTGCAATTCGGGGTGGTTGTCGAGATACCGGTTCGAGCCGATGAGCCCTTGCTCTTCACCGCTCCACAGCGCGATGCGTATGGTGCGCCGGGGCTGCACCCCGATCGCCTTGAGGATGCGCATCGCTTCCATCATGATGACCGAGCCGGCCGCGTTGTCGGTGGCGCCCGTGCCCATGTGCCATGAATCGAGGTGCGCTCCCAGCATCACGAACTCGTCGGCCTTGTCGGTGCCCGGAATCTCCGCGAGCGAATTGTACTGGTCGAGGTCGTCCTCGTAGAAGCGGTTCTCGACCATCATCTCGATCTCTACCGGCACGCCGTTCGTGACGTTGCGGTAGATCTGGTTGTACTGCTCGCGCGAGAGCGCGATGTGCGGCAAACCCTCGGGCGCTCCAGCCTGGCGGCTGCCTGCTCCTCCACCGGTGACGACGCCGTTGCCCCTATTGGAATTGCGTAGAAACGCCGCCGCCCCCTCGGCCATCGCCATCTCCACGAACGCCGCGCGCGCCTCCTGGATCGGATTGGCGCCTCCCCGGCCTCGTCCGCCACCCCGGCGACCACGCCCTGCGCCCGGTGGAGGCGGTGGGGTCAGCAGCGACTCGAGAGACGTGCGTCGGTCCCGGTGCTCGAACTCGGGCGTAACCTCGGCGAGGTTGTCCTGCAGGATGAAGGCATTCGCGAGCTGGCCGCGATACCGAGCCACGTCCTCCATGTTCTGAATCGGCGCCACGACCGCCTGACCACGGACCATACCGTCGGTGCTACCTGTCCACGCGCGCGGCTGTCCGTGCAGCGGCTGCTGGAACGGAGTCAGGATTCGGCCGGCGTACCCTTCGTTGGTCCATCCCCGCCCGAACTCTCCCCACGATTCGACCACCGCGTTTTCGAGACCGAACTCGGCGAACATCTGGACCGTCCAGTCATTGGCCTGCTTCATGCCCGGAGAGCCGGTGAGCCGGGGGCCGATCACCTCCGTCAGGTGTCGAGCCATCGACTCGACCTGCGAACGCTCGAGGCCTTCCTCCCTGATCTGACTTACGATCTCGAGATCGACAGCTTCCCGGGCGATCTGAGCGGAGACCGCTACCGGCTGTATGAGTAGGCCCGCGATCAAGAAGGTCGCGAGCGGATTCTGACGTCGAAGACGCATGTGATGCCCCTGCTACAGTGCGAACATGCCGTGTCGGATAGTGTCGGGAATCTATGTCGATACTCCGTTCGAGCTACCGCGAGCTACGCGCCATCACCGCCATCGCGTCCCCGTACGAGTAGAAGCGGTAGGGTCCGTCGATCGCCTCCGCGTACGCCGCCATCGTGCGTTCGTAGCCGCCGAGTGCCGCGACCAACATGAGCAGGGTCGAGCGCGGCAGGTGGAAGTTGGTGAGCAGGCAGTCCACGGTCTTGAACGCGTACGGAGGACGAATGAAGAGATTTGTCGATCCGGTGCCGGTCGCGACCCTACCGTTCTCGGAGGCCACCGATTCGAGCGTTCGCACAGCGGTCGTCCCCACGGCCCACACCCTCCCGCCCGCCGCTCGCGCCGAGTTGATCGTCGCGGCAGCCACGTCCGAGACCTCGTAACGCTCGTGATGCATCTCATGTGAAGCTGGGTCGTCCACGTCCACCGGGCGAAACGTGCCGATGCCCACGTGCAAAGTGATCGCCGCCCTGGACACTCCCTTGGCCTCGAGCTCGCCCAGCAGTTCTTCGGTGAAGTGGAGACCCGCCGTGGGCGCGGCAACGGACCCTTCCGCGCGCGCGTAGACGGTCTGATACCGTTCGCGGTCGAGCGGTTCATCGGGCCGATCGATGTAGGGCGGCAGAGGCACGTGTCCGTGGCGTTGCACGGCCTCCGTAACCGATCCGCTGGTGACGAGGCGCACGAGTCGCCCTCCCCCGGGCGCCGAGTCCACGATCTCGACGACCAGATCGTCCGCGATCACCACGGTGCGCCCAGGCTTGAGCTTCCCGCCCGGGCGCACCAGCGCCTGCCACAGGTACGGGTCTTCCGTCGCCGGCGCCGGCCGCATCAGGAACACCTCTGCCCGTGCGCCGCTGGGCTTGGTCCCCAGCAGACGAACCGGCAGCACTTTGCTTTCGTTCACGACGAGAACGTCGCCCGCCGCGAAAAGGTCCACCACGTGAGGAAAGTGGCGGTGCTGGAACGGAGCTCGGTCCACCGGGACGACGAGTAGACGACTCCCGTCTCGCCGCTCGGCGGGGTACCTCGCGATGCGTTCCGGCGGGAGCTCGTATTCGTAGTCGGAAACGAGTGAGCCAGTGCGGCGCGCCAAGGGCTATTCTTCGATGAAGAGCGTGCGCTGCGGGCTCTCCTGCCCGTCCGGAATCGTATAGCCGAATCGACGGAAGGCTCGGGGCGTTGCGACCCTACCCTGGGGGGTGCGCATCAGGAAGCCCTCCATGATCAGGAACGGCTCGTACACCTCCTCGAGCGTGGTCGCGTCTTCTCCCATCGCGACCGCGAGCGAGTTCAGCCCGACCGGGCCTCCCTCGAACTTCTCGATGAGCGTCTTGAGCACGCGGGCGTCCATCTCATCGAGGCCGTATTCGTCGACGTCGAGCATGAGCAGCGCATCCTGCGCGACGCTCACATCGATGCGACCGTCCGCCTTGACCTGGGCGTAGTCCCGCACCCGCCGCAGGAGTCGATTCGCGACACGAGGCGTGCCCCGCGCGCGTTTCGCGAGCTCGGCGGCCCCGTCTTCGGTCACTTCGACGCCGAGAATGCTGGCGCTCCGCCGGACGATCCTCGCAAGTTCGTCGGGCGGATAGAAGTTCAACCGCTGTACGATACCGAAGCGGGCGCGCATGGGCGCCGTCAGCAGGCCGAATCGTGTGGTCGCTCCCACGAGCGTGAACTTCTCGATCTTCATCGTCATCATCTGAGCCTTGGGCCCGTCCGACAAGCGGATTTCGACCTGCCAGTCCTCCATCGCAGGATACAGGAACTCCTCGATGACGGGACGCATGCGGTGGATCTCGTCGATGAAGAGGATGTCCCCGGCACGCTGATTGGTGAGGATGCCCACGAGATCCGCCGGCTTCTCGAGCACCGGCCCGGACGTCGTCTTGATGTTGACACCCATCTCGCGGGCGATGAGGGACGCGAGCGTCGTCTTTCCAAGTCCCGGTGGACCGTGAAAGAGAAGATGGTCGAGCTCCTCACGACGTTGCTTCGCCGCCTCGATCGCGATCGACAGCGCCTCCCGCACCCTCGCCTGACCGACGAATTCGCCGAGGCGTGTGGGGCGCAGCGTCGGCTCTGACTGCTCGTCGCCCTCGAGCGTCTCGGGTGTCGTGATGTGGGTGTGTTCGCTCATGTGTGACAATCTAACGCTACAGGTCGGTCGCCTTCGGCAGGGTGCCGGTGGTGGGCAGCGCGGCGCCATCCGCGGGCTTGGGCAGGGTGTCGGCCCGCGGTTCCAACGCAGGCGCCGGTCGCGGGAGGTTGGTGCGTGCCTCGAGTGCCTCGATCGCGTCGCGATACGAAGCGCGCTCGCCCGCAAGCATGTAGTCGTTCACCCGCTGACGTAGCTCGGGCAGTGCCTCCGCGGCTCCGATCTTCGCGAGCGCGGCGACGGTATTGGTGACGGCGAACCGGCCGGGTCCCTCGAGTGAAGCGATGAGGCCCTCGATGAGATCGGCTCGACGCTTCTTGGCCGCCGAGGGCAGCGCCTCGAGTCGACCCTCGAGCGCATCCGCGAACGCCGAGACGGTCTCCTCCTCGCCCAACGAGATGAGCGCTTGCGCCACGTAGTCGCAGAGTTTGTGGTTGGTCTGACCCTGACGCCTGCCGAGCAGCCGGATCAGCGCCGGGACCGCGCGCCGATCGCCGAGGGACTGCGCGGTCTTCGTCTGCAGGACGGCGTCGCTCTCTTCCAGCGTGCTCAAGAGCAGATCCACCGCGCGAGCGTCGTCGAGCTAGAAAGTCCCCGCCGATCCGGGTGGATACCTTCCTCCACGCGGTCCGCCGTGCCTCCGCGGCGTTGGGCCTCCGCGCCACGGTCTCAGCCGCCCGCGAGGGCCCGTCGGATCAAGTCCTCCGTCGAGTCCGGCGTACCACTTTCGAGCACGCCGCGAACCGCCTGATCCGCGTCGGTGAAGGAGTAGCCGAGCGCCACGAGGGCCTGTACGGCCGCCTGGGCGCCGGCGGTCTCACCGGGCGCCTGCGGAGTCACGATCGCGAGGTCGGCGACCTTGTCGGCGAGCTCCAGGGCGATCTTCTCTGCCTTCTTTCGACCGATGCCGCTGACCTGCCGTAGCGCGTTCGTATCCTTTTCGGCCAGTGCGCGGGCCAGGCGTTCCGCCGAGAACGTCGACATCATCGCGAGCGCTACCTTGGTCCCCACGCCCGACGCCATCAGCAACCGCCCGAACAAAGTGCGTTCATGTGCCTCGATGAAGCCGTATAGAGCGACCGAGGTGTCGGTCACGACCTGCAAGGTTCTCAACTCCAGCGCCGCACCCGGTCCGGGCAGCCTCTGCAGCACCGTGAGCGGAACCTCGACCTCGTAGACCACCCCGCCTTGGGTCTCGATCTCGATGCGGTCGGTATCACGACTGAGCAGGGTCCCTCGTAGACGCGAGATCATGCGGGGAAGCTCCCCATCAAAGCGTGGCACAGTGCGGCCGCGACTCCGTCCGCGGCGTCGGCGGGGGTCGGCATTTCTTTCAACCGGAGCTGCTGCATCACCATGAACCCGACCTGTTCCTTGGAAGCATTTCCCGTGCCGACCACGGCCTTCTTGATCTGCCGGGGCGCGTACTCCGCGATCGGGATTCGACGCAGGGCCGCCGCCACCAAGATGGCACCGCGGGCGTGCCCGAGCTTGAGCGCGCTCTGAGCGTTCTTGCCATGGAAGACATCTTCGACCGATACCACGAAGGGCTCGTGCCGCACGATGAGGGCCTCGACGCCCTCGAAGATTCCGCGGAGCCGGTTCGCGAGTGACTCCTTGCTGGACGTACGGATCACGCCGCACTCCACGAGGGAAACGGCACCACCACTTCGTCGAGCCACGACCCCGTAGCCTGTAGCCGCCGTGCCCGGGTCGATCCCGAGGATGACTGCTTGGGAGCTACGTCCGTCAATCACTGGCGTCGGAGCTGGCCCTCGTCACATCGACTCGGCGAGGACCGCATCGTCGATATCGGCGTTCGAGTGCACCTTCTGCACGTCGTCCAGCTCCTCGAGCCAGTCCAACAGCTTCACCAATTTCACCGCGTCCTTGCCTGTCACCGCCATGTGGTTCTTCGCGATCCGCGTGAGTTCGGCCGAGGCGATTTGGATACCAGCTTCCCGAATCCCCGTTTGAACGCTCATGAAGTCGCCGGGTTCAGAAATCACGACGTACTCGTCGCCATCGTCCGAAACGTCCTCGGCCCCCGCGTCGATCGCCGCCTCGAAGACGGAGTCCTCGCTATACCGAGAGGCCTCTATGGCAAACACGCCCTTCCGGTCGAACTGCCAGGCAACCGAACCGTCGGTACCGAGGCTGCCATCGAACTTCGACAGCGCGTGGCGTACATCGGCAACCGTCCGGTTGGTATTGTCCGTGAGACATTCGATGAAGAGCGCCACACCGCCAGGGCCGTAGCCCTCGTAGGTCGTCTCCTCGTAGTTGACACCTTCGATCTCGCCCGTGCCCTTCTTGATCGCGCGCTCGATGTTTTCGGCCGGCATGGAGTTGGACTTGGCGGTGTCGACCGCGAGCCGGAGGCGCGCGTTGTATTCGGGATCGCCACCGCCGTCGCGGGCTGCGACGGTGATTTCCCGGATGAGCTTGGTGAAGAGGGCCCCGCGCTTCGCGTCATTGACGCCTTTCTTGCGCTTGATCTTGGACCACTTGTTATGGCCGGCCACGATTCCCCCGCTTGTCCAGCAGTCGGTGCATCGGTTCGGGAGTGAAAAGTACGCCGTTGGGTTAGAAGCCGCGCCCCCTAGCTCCGGTGAAGCCCGCGAAGCCGGCACGACGGAAGCGGTTGTTCACGACGTTGTTGAAAATCGAGCCGAACTGAACGGAGAAGCCGATCTGGACCCCGTAGTTGAACGAGGTCGCGCGCTGGCTGAGCCTGAGAAGGGCCTCCTCGTCGGTGGTGCCCTGTGCCGACAGATAGAGTTGGTCGTTCACCCAAGCGATATCCCCACGGGCGTTTACGCTGAAGCCGCGCACGATCCGGAAATCGATGTCGCCGCGCAGGGAGAGGTTGTTGCGCTCGAAGTCGTGCATGTAGTGCGAACCCGTGATGCTGAAGGAGGCGTCACCCCACGTCTGACGCTGCGAGAACTGAATCTGCAGCGACTCCTCGAATCGTGTTTCCTCGTCCTCGCCGAGATACGTCGTTTCTACGTAATCGCGGTACGTCGGCCCGACCTTGTAGTAGAAGGTGAACGAGCGGCGCGTCGCCTCGTCGTAGGGAAACACACTGTACTCTACGCCCGGAGAAATCTCGGCCCTGAAATTCTGATTGGTCCGGGTGCTTCGACCCGCCTGGCCTTCGAAGCCGACGGACCAGTGGTCGGCAATCGAGTAGACGATCAGAGGGTTGAATCCATAGTCGGTTCGAACATCGAGGAAGTTTCCCTCGTCCAGTTCGATATCCACGCGGTTGTGGTTGATGTTGCTGCGCAGATTGATTTTCCACGTCGGAGTCACCCGACTCGCCGAGAAGCTCCCGGTGATTCTGGTGGTCTCGCGGGTCGACTCTCCGTCGAGGTTCGCGCTCCCGGTGACGCGGAAGGACCACAGGTTCCACGGATCGTTGACTTCGTCCTGGGACACGAGCCGCTCTCCTTGCCCCGCGCTCTCGGGGTCGGGGCCCTCGAGCGTCACGAGGCCGCGATACCCCGCCGTGTTCGCGAACAGCGCCAACCCGATGCCCAGCATGTGGGAGACCTGGTCGAGCTGCTCGCGGTCGGTGTCGGTGGAAAGCGTCTGAAACAGGTGGCTGTCGTCATAGCCATCCTGAGCACCGTGGCCCAGAAAGTCGAGACGATACTCGAGTCCACCCGTGCCGGTGCGGAGGCTGGTCATGATGACGTGCACGTCCGCGACCTCCTGGTCCCGGACCCAGTTCACCCAGTCGATTTCGGTGCGGTAGTACTGGTCGTCGCAGTTCCGTCCGTCGCAGTCGAAAAAGACGTTCGGGCGGGATTGGCTGTTGCCTTCCTGCGCGGACACGCCGAGAAACGGGACGGTCGAGACCGCGACGCTCAGCAAAAGGAGTCGATGGATTGAACGAATCAAGTCTATTTTCTTCACGGATCGGGGTAGGCATTCAACGCCACTGGGACACGGCCCAGGGGTGCTTCTGTTGAAGTAGAGTTTCAGTCCCTGGGGTTCTCCGACAGCACGGGGGGCACGCGTCCGCCGGTCGCCTGCTCGAGCACGTACGCGTATCCCAAGAGTTCCGCCTCGGACCACAGGTCGCCGATGAACGCCAGCACAAACGGCGTACCGTCCGGATAATAACTGTACGGGAGGGTCACCACCGGAGCGCCGAAGTCGTTGATGATGTTGCTGGGCAACTCGGGCCAATTGTTCGGCTTGTAGTCAGGGCGTTCTGGATCCTCGATCAGATCCCGATTCGGTGCGCCGGCCTGTGGGAAGAACAGTCCGTCCAGATCGTGCTCTTCGAGTACGGCCCGATACAACTCACGGACACGCATGCGCCATGCCTGGAAGGCATCGCCAGCCTCGGTCGCGCTCGGCCTCGCGGGCGTCGTCGGAGCGCGACCACCTCTGCCGCCTCGGCCTCGCCCCCGCCGAAACTGTCGACCGCTCAGTTGCTCCCACTCCTCGATGGTGTTGAACGGAGCGTTGGGGCCGAGACCCTGCATGTAAACGAGCATGTCGTACGCGCCCTGCGAGGGCACCCGGCTTCGTTCGCCGTAGAGCTCGATGAAGCCGCTCTCCTCGAATGGGTCCGCGACGACCTGGGCTCCGAGGCTCTCGAGCGTCGCCACCGCATCACGGTATTCGGCCTCTGTCAGCGGATCGAGCGGGAGCCATTGGTTGCGCCAGCCGGGGCCCACGAGCCCGAAGCGCTTGCCCTCGAGCGTCGCGCTGTCCAGCGAAGCGAGGTAGCCGCCCTCGGGGATGTTGTTCACGGCGGAGTAGGTGGCAGGATCCTCGGGCGTCGGCCCCACGATTACGTCGAGCACGCGGGCAGCATCGCGTACGGTGCGGGCCAGTGGGCCGACCACGTCCACGTACGTGCCGCTCAACGGTACGATACCCTCGATGGGTGCCAGGCCATACGTTACTTTGACCGCGACCAGCCCCTGAGCGGACGCAGGGTTTTGCAGAGAGCCCCCGGTTTCCGTCCCGAGCCCGAGCACCGCGAAGCTCGCGTTGACCGCGGTCGCGGTTCCACCGCTCGAGCCACCCGGGACTTTGTCGACGTTGTACGGGTTCAGGGTTATCCCGGCGACGGTGCTCTCCGTGCGCGTGCCGTGGCCCGCGAAGTCGGGCAGATTCGTCTTGCCTAGGATGATCGCCCCGGCGGTCTGTAGACGGTCCACCACCGCCGCGTTGTCGTCCGGGATCATGTCGACGCCACCCGTCGCGCTGCTGAACCCGTCGAACCCGGCCGTTGTCACGAGCCCGGCCTGATCGATGTTGTCCTTGACGACGACGGGGACTCCGTGCAAGGGGCCCACCGGGCCCGACGAGGCGTACTGCTCGTCGAGCTCAGCAGCCCTACGCAACGCATCGGGGTTCATCGAGATGAACGCGTTATAGTAGTCCTCGTACTGTTCGATGCGGTCGAGGAACGCGCGCGTGAGTTCTACCGCCGAATACTCGCCAGCCGCGTACGCGGACTGGATCTCTTCGACGGTGAGTTCCACCACGTCGATCGACTGGGCTGCGGCGGTCGCTGGATACGACAAGAAGGCCAACGCCAAGGCCCACCGATGCACGGACCTCACCTTCACCTCCGAGCCGGCTCCTCCTTCAGCGAGTTCCCCGCCTCGTTGGCCGTCTCTCGCTGGGCCTTTTCCTTGGCCTCTTCCGGCGCCAAGTCGTCGTCGGAAATGGGTCGGGTCCGAATCGTGGGATACTCGATCCCGAGTTGCTCGAGATACGTGTCGAAGCGGGTGGCGTCGAAGTAGAAGGGGCGCATTTGCGGACGCCAGCGCGCCATGAGTTCCTCGTTCAGCCAGATCGCCGGTTCGTCCGTGGGTGCGATGAACGGCGTGTACACCGTCTCCCTAGTCTGCTCGTCGTTGAAGTAGGCCCACGCGGCATCCACGGTCTCTCCGTCGAGGAAGAGGTCGAGCAGGGTCAGAGCCTGGACCTTGGCACCGGCGACCCCACCCTTGTGGGCGATCGGGGTCGCCATCGCGATTCCATTCGCCCAGTTGTGTCCCGGCCCGCCTCGCATGTTCGACGGATAGCGGAGCGTGACCGTCGGCATGTTCCAGGAAACGTCACCGATGTCGTCCGAGCCGCCGCCGAGGGACCGAGAGAGGTCCACGGGCCCACCGAGGGCGCCGATCGAATCCGAGAGGCCTGTGACCTCCACCCCCATTTCCGCCTGGAACGCCTCTGCGAAGCGCCGGTCGTCGTCGCTCCACTCCGGTATGCCGACGCGCTGGATGTTGGCGTAGGAGACTTCCGCGACCGGCTTGCTGAAGTGTCTACCCCAGGCCGACCCCACCGTCATGATGGTATCGACCTCAGTCCCCGTCATGAGGGCCGCACCCTCGGCCATGAGGACCGCGGCGTCGTACTGCTCCTTGGTGAGTTCGTAGTCGCGCTCTCGGAAGTAGAACCAGATGGTCGCCGTCTGAGGCACCACGTTCGGCTGGTCGCCACCCTCGACGATGATGTAGTGGGACCTCGCCGCCGGCCGCAGGTGCTCGCGCTTGAACTCCCACGCCTGCGCCATGAGCATGATCGCGTCGAGCGCGGAACGTCCTCTCCACGGCGAACCCGCCGAGTGAGCCGTCTCGCCAGTGAAGCGGAATTGCACCGACCAGAGCGCGTTTCCACCAGCCTGACCCCAGCTCATCCCGAAGCCGTTCGACACGTGCGCGAACAGGTTCACGTCGACACCGTCGAAGACACCCTCCCGAACGAAGAACGCCTTCGATGCCACCAGCTCCTCCGCTACCCCCGGCCAGAGCAGCAACGTCCCGTCGATGTTCTCCCGCTCCATGAGCTCTTTCACGACTATGGCGCCGACGATGTTCACCGCCTGACCGGAGTTGTGCCCCTCCCCGTGCCCCGGCGCCATGGGAATGATCGCGTCGCGGTAGGCCACGCCAGGCTTCTGGTTCGACTGCGGAATACCGTCGACGTCCGATCCCATGGCGATCACAGGCGAACCCGTGCCGTTGGCCCATCGCGCCGTCCATGCGCTGGGCATACCGGCGACCCCCAACTCGATCTCGAAGCCCTCCGCCTCGAGCAACCCCGTCAGGTATCGCTGAGTCTCGAACTCCTGCATCCCGAGCTCACCATACGAGAAGAGATGGTCGATGATCTGCTGCACCAGTTCGGCTCGGTCCTGAACCATCTGCTCGGCCTCGTCCTTGAGCCCGGCAAGGCGGGCGTCGGCCTGGGCCGCGGCCTGTGTGGGAGAGGCGGTCGGCCCGACCAGGAACAGTCCGAGAAGAAACAAGCGGCGCATAAAGAGGCTCCGTACGTGTCATACGTGGCTACGTGGGGCTGCACGATGCCCCCTGACCGGCCCTCGTGCAATGGCCCCGCCGGACGCGCCCGACCTGCGCATGCCGCACCCACTTGAGTCGCTCTAAGGAATTGATTACTATCTTCCGACACTACTTGAGAACGACTCTCAATCGCAATCAATCGAAGTGGGCTCAGGGTTTGTTTACTTCCGCTTTCCTAGCGCTGGTTCTGGTCGCCCCCCTCCAGACCGGTCCCGCAGGCGCGCCGGGACGGGTCGAGCGTGAGGCTTGGGCGATGGGATCGCGACTTGGCGTGCTCGTGGAGGCGAGCTCACTCCCCGACGCCACGCGCGTCACGGAGGACGTCATTCTCGAAGTCGAGCGCCTCGCACGCATCTTGAGCACCTGGGGTCTCGAGGGCGAGATGCAACGGGTCAACACCGCGCCCGTCGGACAGGCAAGCGCCCCGGGCCCGGAGCTCGCGGCGCTCCTCGCAGAAGCCGAGCGGTATTCCCGTGCCACGGGGGAGGCCTTCGACGCCCGGGTCGGCGCCCTGGTGGACGCCTGGGACCTCCGCGGCGCAGGAGTCGTGCCCACCGAGGTCGCGCTCACGAGGGCACTGCACGCCACCAGCACGAGCGGTATCTCGGTCGACCGACTCACGGGTGTCACCACGCGCCACGCGAAAGACGCGTGGATCGACACCGGCGGCTTTGGAAAGGGCGCCGCCCTGCGTTCCGTGGCCCGCCTACTAGAAGTACGCGAGATCGACCGCGCACTCATCGACCTGGGCGGCCAACTATGGGCCAAGGCCGACGCGCTTCATCCCTGGTCCGTGCACATCGCGCACCCTGTGTGGCGACAACGCCCGGTGGCTCGGCTCGAGGTCTACGGAGTCTCCGTCGCGACGAGTGGGACTTCAGAGCGCTTCGTCGAGATCGACGGCATTCGGTGGGGTCACATCCTTGACCCCCGCACCGGACGTCCTGTCCCGGCCTGGGGAAGCGTGACGGTCGTCACCGCCGACCCGATGGCAGCCGATGCCTTCGCCACGGCGCTGTACGTCATGGGCCCCTTCGCCGGATTGGCCTGGGCGGAGCGTCAGCCCGGGCTGGACGCACTCTTCCTAGTGACCCAGCCAGGGGCTCTGGCGGCTTCTTGGACTCGGGGGATGCAGCGCTGGTTGATCGATCCACCGCGCACCACGGCAGCTGAACCGAAGCCGCCGACGACCCAAACAGGAAACCATCAGTGAAATTCAAGTTTGTGCGGTACAGGAGATTCGTGCGCCTATCTACGGTGTTCGGGTTGAGCGCGGCGCTCGTGGCAGTCGCTGCTACACCGCCGCTCGACGCACAGGACGCCGACTCGCTGCGGCTCGCGGTGCTGGAGCGCAGGATCGAGGCGGTCACGCGCGAGCTCGAGCGTCTGCAGCTCGGGCGGGATGTCGTGGAGGCCGACTCTTCGATGCAAGGCCTCGGGCCCGCGGCCTCGAAGGTCTACCGCGTGAACCAGGGCGTCTCCATCGGTGGCTACGGCGAGTTTCTCTATGAGAACTTCGCGGCCGAGCGGGAAGACGGTTCCGCGTCGGGCGCGCGCGACAGATTCGACGCTTTGCGCGCGATCCTGTACGTCGGCTACAAGTTCAACGATCGACTGCTCTTCAATTCGGAACTCGAAATCGAGCATGCCAAGGAGAGTTTCCTCGAGTTCGCGTACCTCGACTATCTGGTCAGCGACCACATCGGCGTACGCGGCGGGATGCTGCTCGCTCCGTTGGGGCTCGTGAACGAGCTGCATGAGCCGCCAGTCTTCCTCGGCACCGAGCGCCCGCTTACAGAGCAGCATATCATCCCAACGACGTGGAGGGAGAACGGTATCGGGTTGTTTGGGGACCGGGAGGTGTTCTCATGGCGCCTCTACCTCATGAACTCGTTCGACGGCGCCGAGTTCGGAGCCGCGGGTCTCCGCGGCGGTCGCCAAAAGGGCGCCAAAGCCCTTGCCGAGGACATGGGTGCCGCGGGTCGTTTCGACTACACGGGTGCTCCCGGGCTACTGCTGGGTCTCTCGGCGTACAGCGGTGAAACGGCTCAAGGTCGGGAACTCGACGGCAAGTCCGTCGGCGGCCGCGTCCTCATCTGGGACGTCCACCTGGACTACAAGAGACGCGGCTGGGACCTTCGCGCGCTCGTGGCGCGCGCGCAGATGAGCGACGTAGAGGACATGAACGCGCTCATCGGCCTGGACGGAGCAGAAGGTATCGGGACGGACATGCTGGGCTGGTACATGCAAGCCGGCTACGACTTGCTGCGTGCCTCCCGATCAGCGCACCAACTCATTCCCTATGTGCGGTACGAAAGGCTCAATACGCAGCGCGGGGTCGCCGCTGGGTTCTCCGCGAACCCCGCCATGGACGTCACCGTTGCGTCGGTCGGTGCCGCGTGGAAGCCGTTGCCCCAGGTCATCGTCAAGGTCGGATACCAGGTCCATGCAACAGCGGCGGATACAGGCGTGAATCAGTTGAACGGATCACTGGGATGGTTGTTTTGAGCGGCGCGCGGGTAGCGGTATTCGCGGTCGCCGTAGTCACTTGGGTGTCCCCGATCCCGGCGCAGACACTGACCCAGGACGAGGCTCTCGCTCTGGCATTCCCGGGTGCGCAGGTGGAGCGTCGCACCGCGTTTCTGGACGACGCGCAGCTCACGCGCGCGTCCACACTCGCCGGCCCCGACGTCGACGTGGAGTCGGCCGTGGTAACCTATTACGTCGCTCTTCGCGAAGCCGAGCCCACCGGCGTTGCATACTTCGACGCGGACCGGGTGCGCACGCTCCCTCAGGTCTTGATGATCGTGCTCGGGCCCGATGCGCGGGTCACCCGAGTCGAAACTGTCAGCTTCCGGGAGCCACCGGAGTACCGGGCGCCGAACGGCTGGCTTCAGCAGTTCCTCGGGCGGCCGCTGAACGTCGAACTGTCTCTCAAGGGGGAGATCGCAAACATCACCGGGGCCACATTGACCGCCGGTGCGGTGACGCGCGCCACGCGTCGCGTGTTGGCGCTGCACACGGTCGTCGATCCGTTCGGGGCGCATCAGCCGTGACCCGGTTCCACCGCTGGTTCTTATACGGTTCCACCGTCGCCACCGCCCTGAGCGGAAGCGCATACTTCGTCATGAAGAGATTCCTCGAGTCCGACGACCCATGGGCGGTGATCAACCACCCCCTCGAGCCGTGGGCGCTGAAAGCCCACATCCTCAGCGCGCCTCTGATGCTCTTCGCGGTAGGCTTGATCACTACGCATCACATATGGCGAAGCCTGAAGTCCCGACTGCCGACGGGCCGGCGCAGCGGGCTGATCGCTTTCTACGCCGCCGGCCCCCTCGTGGTCAGTGGGTACCTGATCCAGGTGATCACGTCACCTTCGACGCTCGAGGTCCTCGCTTGGACCCACCTCGTGCTCGGCGTCGGCGTCGCGGCATCGATCGGCATCCACCGCGCCGTACTGCACAGCCGCCGCAGGCAGCGCAGGGGAGCGTTGCCCGTGGTGCAGCTCCCTGCCGAGCCAGCCGAGCTAGAAGTCCATGTCGGGCCGGCGCAGGTGCCAATCGGTCGCCGACTGGAACGCGTGCGCGACGTTGAGAATCTTGTCGTCCGCGAAGAGGTCCCCTACTAGCGTCGTAGTGAGCGGCATCGTCGTCGGGTTGTCGGCGTCGGGGTTCCGCTCGCCGAAGCCGTACGGCACGATCGCAGCAGGATGGCCGGTGTCGTTCGTGAGACCCACGGCCCCGGAGCCGCTCACGAACAGGTCGAAGCCATCCATCGCCTCTGCCATCTCTTGCATGAGGATGAGCCTGCGACGTTGTCCGTTGATGTAGTCGAGCGCCGTCATGGACCGCCCATTGCGAAACCGGCCGCGACGCCGCCGCTCACCCGCGTCCAGGTCCTCTGGCACCGGCTCCGGCTCCACGCCATCCGGGGCGACGTGGTAATCGAACGCGGCCGCCGACTCGGCGCCGAGTTGGTTCATTCTCGCGCGCGGCAACTCGCTCATCTCCCTTGGGTCAGCTCCGAGGTCGGACAACTTGCGCACGAACGACTCCGGCGCGTCTTCGTCGAATCCGATGCGTAGCGCACCGAGGTCCACGTTCCGGTCGAATATGAAGGGCGCGGTGATCGTCGCGGGATCCTTCTCGCTCGCGCCGTGCAGCGCGTTGAAGACCAAGGCGCAGTCTTCGATGGACCGACACATGGGCCCTGTCTTGTCCATGCTCCAAGAGAGCACCATCGCTCCGTAGCGGGTGATGCGGCCGAACGTCGGACGTAGCGCGCTCAGCCCGTTGCGTCGCGCCGGCGACACGATCGAGCCGCGCGTTTCGGTTCCGATACCGAAAGCGACGCAGGCTGCGGCGGTCGCGGAACCCGGGCCGGCGGACGATCCGCTGGAGCCCTCCGCGACGTTCCATGGGTTCTTCGTACGCCCACGGTACCAACGATCTCCCTGCGCGAACTCGCCCGTGGCGAGCTTGGCGATCAGCACCGCACCGGCATCGCGCAGCCGCACCACGAGCTCGGCGTCTTCGTCGATGACCTGATCCTGGAATTCCGCGGAACCCCATGTGGTGCGCGCCCCCGAAACGGAGAACAAGTCCTTCACGCCGTAGGGAATGCCGTGCAACGGTCCGCGCCAGTTGCCCTGGCGCAGGTCTGCGTCGGCCTGCTGCGCCTCCTCACGGGCTCGATCTTCGAGGATCGAAACGGCGCACAAGAGCACGGGGTCGTAACGCTTGATGCGGCCCAGATAGATCTCGGTGAGATCGACTGAGGAGATGTGACCGTCCCGCACCAGTGCGGAGAGTCGATGCACGGGCAGGAAGGCGATGTCCTCCTCGTTCGTCGGAACCGACCCCGGCCACCGCGGAATGACGATCTCGGAGCGATCGAACATCGCAGGACCGTGCGCACGCCACAGCTTCTCCATGAGGGAGCCGGTGCCGCCCGGGTATGCCTGAAATACGAGCGCGGGGTGTTCGCCCTGGCCGAGGGGCACAGGAGGCGGACCCTGCTGTTGCTGCCGCAAGATCGCCTGGGCGAGCTCGGGCTCGGAAGCCGAGAGAGAAGTCGGATCGAAGATCCCGGCCGCGGCCGCCGCGGCTGCTGCCCTGAGAAAGTCACGCCGTTGTAGGGCGTTCCACGCATTGTCTGAGCTCATCTATCTGCTCCCTGATCCTTTGAGACTGGCGTCCTGTGAGATCGGACGTGTTCGCACCGTGGGGTACTCGATGCCCAACTGCTCCAGATACGAATCGAAGCGCGACGGGTCGTAGTAGAACGGGCGCATCTGATCCCGCCATCGAGCCATGATGTCCTCGTTCAGCCAAATCGCCGGCTGATCATCGGGCGTGATGAACGGCGTGTACGTCGTCTCCACCGTCTGCTCGTTCGTGAAGTAATCCCATGCCGCGTCGACGGTCCGCCCGTCCAGGAAGAGGTCGAGGAGGGTGAGTGCCTGCACCTTGGCGCCCGCCAGCGAGCCTTTGTGGGCAACCGGCGTGGCCATCGCGATCCCGTTCGCCCAGTTGTGGCCGGGGCCGCCCGGCATGTTCGCCGGATACCGCATGGTCACGGTCGGCATGTTCCAGGACACATCGCCGATGTCGTCGGAGCCGCCACCCGCGTAGCTGTCGAGGTCGATGGGCCCGCGCAGACTGGGCACCCGCGTCGCGAGCCCGCGAGGCGTCTGCCCCATTTCACGCTGCAACGCGTTGGCCATCGCGATGTCGTCGTCGCTCCACTCGGGCAGACCGACACGATCGATGTTGACCTGGGCGACCTCGGCCACCGGCTTGCTGAAGTGCCGGTCCCATGCGGAGCCGACCGTCATGATGGTGTCGATCTCGGTCCCGGTCATCATCGCCGCGCCCTGCGCCATCAACTTGGCCGCGGCGTACATCTCCATCACGTGCTCGTAGTCGACTTCCCGAAGAAAAAACCAAATCGTCGCCCGCTGGGGCACGACGTTCGGCTGGTCCCCACCCTCGACGATGATGTAGTGCGAACGCTGGGGGGGACGCAGATGCTCGCGTTTGAACTCCCAGGCCTGAGCCATGAGCATCACGGCGTCGAGCGCTGAGCGTCCACGCCAGGGAGACCCTGCTGAGTGCGCGGTCTCGCCGCGGAAGCGGAACTGCGCCGAGACCAACCCGTTCCCGCTCGTGTGGCCCCACGTCATCGAGAAGTTGGACGACACGTGTGTGAAGAGGTTCACATCGACGCCGTCGAACACCCCCTCCCGCACGAAGAAGGCCTTGGAGCCCAGCTGTTCTTCGGCAATGCCGGGCCAGAGCAGAAGCGTGCCGTCGATGTTCTCACGCTCCATCAGTTCCTTCACGTTCAAAGCGGCCACGATATTGACCGCCTGACCGGAGTTGTGGCCCTCGCCGTGTCCTGGAGCCATCGACAGAATCGGATCGCGATACGCGACCCCTGGCTTTTGGTTCGACTGCGGGATCCCATCGACGTCCGACCCGAGCGCGATGACCGGCTCGCCCGTGCCGTTTGACCAGCGCGCGGTCCATGCGCTGGGCATGCCCGCCACGCCGAGCTCGATGTCGAAGCCATGCTGCTCGAGGATGCCGGTCAGGTACCGCTGGGTCTCGAACTCCTGCATGCCCAGTTCGCCGAAGCTGAAGAGCATGTCGACGATCTCCTGCACCATCTTGGCGTCGTCCTCGACCATCTGCAGCACTTCGCCCTTGAGCGACTCGAGGCGGGAATCCGCCTGGGCGGACAGCGCGCCAGGGCCGAATGCCAAGAGCGCTGATAGGGCGAAGAGCGGGCGGGACGTGAGACTGCGCATGCACGATCCTCCAAGGGTGACTACGGTGCGAAGCCGGGGCGAGGGCCCGGGAAGGGCAGCATGCGTGTGATGGTCGGCGCTGGCAAGGCGGCGCGGCAGGTCGATGTCAGGACCCCTCCCTGGGCACGAAGGCCACGATGCGAAGAGGGCCTCCGCTCCCGCCCTCGATCTTCATCGGCAATGCGACCACGTAGCTGCCCGACGCGGGCAGCACGTCCAGGTGCGCCACATTCTCGAAGCCGGAGATGTTCTCCGCATACAGGATCACGTGGGTGCGGAAGTCGGCGGACTGCCCGTAATCGATGCTCGGTGTGTCGATGCCCACCGCTACGATGCCGCGGTTGTCGACCAGCCAAGAAGCCGCCTCGGGCCCGATGCCCGGAAAGTGCAGTTCGGGCACCGCCTCGGCGCCGACCAGATCGGTGCCGAGGTAGGCCGTGCGATCACCCCAGCGCGATGCCCAACCCGTGCGCACGAGCAGGATGCCCCCCTCGGGCAGCGGTCCGTGCTCCGACTCCCAAGCGGTCAGATCCTCGATCGTGAGCAAGTAGTCCGGCGTCGCCCGGTCGGACACGTCCACTACGGCCGCCGGACCGATCAGGCCGGAGAGGGGAACCTGATCCACGGCCAACCGGCCCTCCGCGAAGTGGAGTGGGGCATCGAGGTGTGTACCGCCGTGTTCCACCGAGGAGAACGCGTTCGAGGCGTAGAACCAACCACCCTCCACCACTCCGTACGACAGCTGTTCGAGCTGGAAGCCGGCGGTATCAGTGGGCCAGTAAATGGTCGACTCCGAGAACGAATGTGTGAGGTCGACCCAGCGGCCGCCCGTACCGTCGAACACCGACGCAGCGTCGTACGAGGCCGGCGGGCCCTCGCACCCCGCGGCCACCACTAGGGCGAGTGCGAAGGCACTCGAAGCGAGCGATGCGGCGCGGTGGGGTCGTCGAGCGCGGCTGTTCATCGGCCGGACACCTCCAGCACGGTCTTGTACAAGAACTCCACGAATTTGGCGACGCCGGCGACGGGCGTACGCTCGTCGTTTCCGTGCGCCCGTGACCCGGTCGCGGCATCCGTAGGAAGGCCGATTCCGTACGCCAAAACCCCGGCCGCCCGCAGCTGAGACGAGTCGGTACCGCCCGTGAGCATCATCGGGATCGTGACTGCGGACGGGAAAAGTTCAGCCTGCACGGCCTCGATCGCCAGGAAGAGGTCCGAGTCGATTGGCATCGGGTCCGAGACCGGACGCCTAACGCCAAAACGGACCACGTCGATCGAGGGGTCGTCCACGACCCGCTCGATCTCCGCCTTCAGCCAAAGGGTGTCCTCCTCGGGAAGCGCGCGGATGTCCAGGGTCGCGATCGCTTCGGCCGGGATGACGTTCCTGCGGAAGCCGCCTTCGACAATCGTGGGCGAGACCGACGTTCGAAGGATTGAGTTTGCGCCGATATCTTTCAGACGGAGTTGCTCCTGCACTACCTCGGAGATCGCCGGATTCTCGAGATTTCGGTAGAGGAAGGCGGTCTCAGGATCCGTTATCTCCGCCATCCGGCGGAAGTATTCGCGCGTGGTCGAGTTGAGACGCATCGGTAGCTGCCAGGACCCGAACTTGGCCACCGCTCTAGAGAGCGCGATGATCGGATTGTCGGGTCGAGGTCGTGAGCCGTGCCCAGACGTGCCCCGGGCGATCAACCTCATGCGCGTGCTGACCTTTTCAGTCGTGGCTACGGAGACGCGCGTGATGTCGTGCCCGACCATCGACATGCCGCCGCCCTCGTTGAGCGCGAACTCGGCGTCGATCTCATCGAAGTGCTCGGCGATCATGAATTCGATACCGAGGTGGGGCGTCCCCTCCTCGCCCGCGTTCGCCATGTAGATGACATCGCGATCCAGTTCTAGTCCCGAGCGAGCCAGCATCAGGAACACTTGGAGGGCCGCGGCGCTCATACCCTTGTCGTCCTGCGCACCCCGACCCCACACGTAGCCGTCGCGAATCAACCCGGCGAACGGGTCGACAGACCATTGATCGCGCTCCACCCCCACCACGTCGATGTGGCCCATGAGCAAGATCGGGCGCTTGGAGCCGTTGCCCTCGATGCGCGCCACGAGGTTGCCGCGTCCGGGTTCCATCTCATAGATGTGGGACTCGATACCCTCGGCTGCGAGGATCTCCCGGATGAGTTCGCACACCTCGGTCTCGTTTCCGGGCGGCGAGCTCGAGTCGATCCGGATCATCGCCTGGAGAAGCGCCACGGCCTGTTCGCCCTCCGCTGTGAAATCGGGCTCTTGCGCAGCGAGCGTAGGTGCGAGCGCGAGCAGGAATACGGCGAGACTTCTTGGCATTGGACGCTCCAGGCTTTCCGGGATGCCAGCATTGTGCACCACCGGGACGACTGCGCCAAGACCTGCGATTGGCGGGAGCCGCCTTCAGCGACCGTGTGAGGTCAGACAGCCGTAGAACTACGGTGAGCCGCTAGATGGAGAACGAGAAGATGGCTCCGTGATCGGGACTACCTTGGGCCCAAATGTCTCCGCCGTGACGGCGAACGATGCGTCGCGCGGTCGCGAGCCCCAGCCCCGTGCCCCCGAACTCTTCGTCGGTGTGCAGTCGCTCGAAGGCCTCGAAGATGCGTTCGCGGTGCTCGTTGTCGAACCCGATCCCACTGTCCTCGATGTGGAAGACTTCGCGAATCGCCCCCCGTTCACAGGTCATCTCGATCACCGCCCGCGTTTCTCGACCCGTGTACTTCCAGGCGTTCTGCAACAAGTTGACGAGCAGCAGCCGCACCAACGCCGGATCACCGTATGCCTAAGGTCGGGCCGCACCTTGAAGGTGACCTGACGGTCGGGTGTCAGCACCCTGAGATCGTCCACGACCTGTTGGGCCATCGCCGAGATGTCCACCTCAAGTCGAGTAGGGGTAACTCTCTCGGCGCGCTAGAACGCTGACGGCGCCTGGTAGGCCTCCAAGAGGCCGAGCACGTGATCGATGTCCCCCTCCGTGTGATCCGCGTTGATCTGGGTACGAATCTCCTCGTCTCCGCGAGGCACGACTGGGTACGCCAGTCCGGTGACCAGAACCCCGTGGTCGTACAGGTAATGCACCAAATCGCGCGTCTTTTGCGTGTCACGGATCATGAGGGGAACGACCGGATGCTCACCGGGGATCGTCTCGATCCCTATACGCGCGAGCCCGTCCTCGAAGCGCTTCGTGAGTGACCGCAGGCGCAGAAGCAAATCGCGGCCCACGTCGCTGTCTACGATCTCGAGCGAGCGTAGTGCGGCCGCCGCCTCGCCGACCGTGATCGGGTTTGAGTAGATGTACATCTGGGACGCCTCGCGCAGAAACCGGATCGTCGCGCCGTTCGCGACGACATAGCCGCCGTTCACGCCGAACGCCTTGCCCAGAGTGCCCACCAGGATGTCGACGGGGGCGCTGCCCGTGTACTCCTCCGCGCCGCGGCCTGTGAGACCGAACGAGCCCACGCCGTGAGAGTCGTCGACGATGCACACGACGTTCTCTTGGTAGTCAGAGTCGTGGCGGACACACGCTTCCATGATGCGATCGACGGGCGCATGGTCGCCACGCATCGAGAAAATCCCATCGGTGACCACCAGGACCCGCTTCGCTTTCCCCTTCCATTCCTCCAGCGCGGCATCCAGGGCCGCGACATCGTTGTGCGGGTAGATCGCCTTGCCCGCGGGCCGACTCAGCCGCATTGCGTTGATGATGCAGTTGTGGTTGAGCTCGTCGGAAATGAGAACGGTCTCGGGCGTCACCAGAGAAGAGAGCGTCGATACGACCGTGGCGTAGGCCGACGAAAAAATCATCGCCGCCGCCCGCGCGTGGAACTGGGCGAGCTTCGCTTCGAGGGCCAAGTGCGCCGCGTAAGTGCCCGAAATGAAGCGCACGGCTCCGGGACCCGCCCCGAACTTCCTGGTGGCCTCTTCCTCGGCCTCCATGATCTCGGGCCGCAGGCCCATGCCGAGATAGGAATTCGAATTGAGGCGAATGAATTCCTTGTCGCCCTCCCCACGCAGGTGAAAGCGGGGCCCCCGCCCCTCCGCCGCGGGCTTCACAGCCTCGACGACCGTCTCGGCTCCCTTGGCGGTACCGGCCTCCTCGAGGCCGGCCACGTGCGTATTCAGGACAGCAGTCAATCGATCGATTGGCATCGCTCTACTCGTCTCCCAGGTGCGCTAACATGTCTCGGGTCGTCGCCGCGACATCGAAGGCCTGGTCCCAGCCCCACTCCTCGCGCGCCGCGGTATCATCGATGTGATCGGGCCACGACTCGGCAATAGACTGTCGAACCGGATCGATATCGTAGTCCAGGGTGAAGTCGGGCAGGTGCTTCCGGATCTCAGCGGCGAGCGCCTCGGGCGCCAACTGCATCGCGGTCACATTGAAGGCGTTGCGGTGCGAAAACCGGGTGGAATCGGCTTCCATGATCCCGATCGCGGCACGCACCGCATCGGGCATGTACATCATGTCGAGCTGGGTATCGGGGCCGAGAAACGACGTGTACTGCCCGTGCGCCACAGCCTTGTGGAAGATGTCGACCGCCCAGTCGGTAGTGCCTCCACCGGGCCGCGCCCCGTGCGATATCAGCCCTGGAAAGCGCACGCCACGCGTGTCCACCCCGAAGCGCTCGTGGTAGTAGTCGCACAGTAGCTCGCCGGCCACCTTGGTGATTCCGTAGATCGTCGCCGGACGCATGAGGGTGTCCTGCGGAGTGCGGACCTTGGGCGTACTCGGGCCGAACACGCCGATCGAACTCGGCGTGAATACGGCACATTCCTGCTCGCGGGCCACCTCGAGCACCGCCTCCAGGCTGACCATGTTGACGTGCCAGGCCAGGCGTGGGTCCCGCTCTCCCACCGCGGAGAGGATCGCGGCGAGGTGGTACACGACGTCCGCTCGGTGACGCATCACCGCTTGGCCGACGGCCTTTGCATCGGTGGCGTCCAGCAACTGAAAGGGACCCGCCTCCGTGATCTCCGGACCGAGATGGCGCACGTCGGTCGCCAACACCTTGGAGTCGCCATAGAGCTCACGGAGGGACGGGAGTAGCCAAGAACCGATCTGGCCTCCCGCCCCGGTGACGAGGATGCGTTTCATACCGCTGCGGCTCTGCTCATCTAGTCCTGGCACTCCTCTTCAGTCGGTCGGGGAGCGGCATTCTCGCGCGGACCCAGGGAGGAATCAAGCGGTGACGAACAGACCCCCGAAATAGGCTCGTTACCTTTTCGCCCCTCCGACCGTCTTGTTTCCGACGCCCAACCACTGAGAAGGCGTCCATCCCCACGGAGACAGGAAATGAAGACCTTCAAGCCCAACAGAACTCTCGCCTTCCTCGGAATGCTGGCGGTCGCCTCTTGCGACGACGGCACGCCCACGGACCCGGCAGTCGAAGAACTCTTCACGTTGGCCGAGACGATCGAACTGGACGTGCTCGCGAGCACAGGCAGTATCGACGTCGCACTAGAGCTGGCAGACGCCAGCAACATCGTCGCCAGCAACCGCGGCGACGTTCGCGCCGAAGATGGTCGGAGGTTCCACGACCGGGCACGGTCCCGCTTCACAGACGCACAAGACGATTCGGCCCGCGGTGACCGCCGCGCGGCGATCGACAAGGCAAGGGACGCTCGGCAACTCGTCGTGCGGTCGATCGAGGCCACCGGAGGCCAGCGGGCCGTCGTCGCCATGGTCGAGAGGCTCGAGGCAGTAGCCTCCATCATCGGCGAAGACGTCGACTCCTTCGTCAATCCGGCGGAAGTGGCGGCGGAGCTGAACGTCATCGCGTTGTCCGCTCGGGACGCGCTCTCACGCGGTGACACCGCACGGGCCGGTGAACGAGCGGTCTTCGGCGATCAGCGCACGCACGATCGCCGAACGGACGGCCGACGGGGTCGCGACCGCGGGACCGACAGGACGGGCAACGATCGAAGGAGTGACGTCGGACCAGGCCGCGCAAAGCTCGCCATCCAGCTGGGTGTGACGGCGGTAGCGCTCGCTGAGCGTCTTCTGGAGAACGACGTGCTCGACGACGAGCAGACGAGGTATCTGGAGACCGCTCACGAACTGCTGGAAAAGGCCCGCACCGCGTTCGCAGAGGGCCAGTTCGGCCGAGCCGTGCACTTCGCGGAAGCGGCCAGTTGGTCGGCGCTCAAGGCCGTGGTCCTGCCGGGCGGCATCACCGAGGAGGAGCTGAGGGCGATGGTCGACCTGGCGAAGTCACTGCTCGAGGAGGCACGCGTAGCGATCGGCAACACGCCGACCGAGATCGAGGTCTCCATGTTCGAGAGGGCTCAGCGGCTCATCGAATTCGGAGAGAACGCGATCAACGAAGGCAAGCAGAGAGGCGTAGGCCCCGTGTGGAGGGGTGCCGTGATCTCGACGTGGTTGATCGGCTGACGATCGGGTCCGGGCGCCGTCCCCGTTGGGGGGGCGGCGCCTGTCCCGATATCTTTCGTTCATGGTGTCACCTGTGGAGCGAACCGATGCGCAGGTCGTCCGCGATGTCTTGGCTGGAGACCGGGACGCTTTTGTGCTTCTGGTGCGCAGGTACGGCGACGTTTTGTACGGCCATGCGCTGCGGATGGTGGCCAGCCAGGACGACGCGGCCGACCTCGTGCAACGCGCTCTGGTGCAGGGCTTCCAGAAGCTCCGCACCTGCCGCGACCCCGACCGCGTCGGGGCCTGGCTCTTCCGCATCCTGGCGAACCTTTGCAAGGACCACGTGCGCAGCTCGCGGCGCAGTGACATATCGCTCAACGCCCTTGCAGGGCTTCTCCGTGGACGCTCCGACCCCGCACTGGACGCCGAAGGGGCGGAGGTGCGGCACCGTGTGTGGAACGCTCTCGACGCGCTCACGCCGGAGCAGCGAGAGGCCTTCGTGCTCAAGCACGTCGAGGGCCGCTCGTACGAGGAGATC
>JAYZBT010000125.1:0-2775 GCA_036338615.1 Gemmatimonadota bacterium | reverse complement strand
TGGAGCTAGAGGAACCAGAGCCACCGTTGCCGGCGGACGATGTGGACGAGGTGGACGAGGAACCCGACGACGACGACCCGGAGGAAGATGACGAGTCGGACGATGAGGAGTCCGAAGAGTCCGAGCCCGACGAGGGCGACTCCGCAGACGCCTTCTGCTTGTATTCGTCCGACCGATAGTCCGTGATATAGAATCCGTCACCCTTGAAGATGAAACCGGCCCCACCAGAGATCTGGCGCTCCGCGGTGGCGCCGCACTCGGAGCATTCCGACACGGGTTCGTCCGACATCCTCTGGAAGACGTCGAATTGGTGCCCGTTCGGGCAGCGGTATTCGTACGTGGGCATCTCGTAATACGGACGAAAAAGGGCGAGGAACCCAAGGGTCTAAGGGCCCAACAAGCTAACGGTGCCTCGCTGGAGCGCCTAGCCGTCGAACGTGCCCCATTCGGCCCGCAGAGCGTCGCTGATCTCGCCCAACGTGACGCCGATTTTCACGGCTTCCACGATGGGAGGGAGCAGGTTTTGTGTGCCGCGCGCGCGCTCGCGAATCGAGTCGAGGCGGGCCCGCACGTGGGCGTCGTCGCGCTCGGCCTTGTGCGCGCTGAGCCGATCGAGTTGCCCCCGCTCCAGCGTCGAGTAGTCGGGCTGTCCGATCCGGGCGGGCCCCTCGTCCTCCGAGTGCACGTTTACGCCCACCAGCGAGCGCTCACCGGACTCGACGTCCATCTGGAACGCATATGCCGCCTGATGGATCTCCTCCTGCATGTAGTCGAGCGCCTTGGACGCTCCCCCTCGCTCGTCGATGCCCTCGAGATACTCGACGGCCTGTCGTTCGATGTCGTCCGTGAGCGCCTCGACGAAATGGGATCCACCCAGTGGATCGGGCGAGCGCGTGATACCGGATTCGACGGCGATGATCTGTTGGGTGCGCAGGGCGAGCTTCGCCGAGTCCTCCGTAGGGAGCGCGAGCGCCTCGTCGTATCCGTTCGTATGTAGGGACTGCGTGCCGCCGAGCGTCGCGGCCAGGGCCTGCACGGTGACACGTACCACGTTGTTGAGTGGTTGTTGGGCGGTCAGCGTCGAACCGCCGGTCTGCGTGTGAAAGCGTAGTCGGCACGAGGGGTCGGAGGCGCCATGGCGTTCTTTCAGCAATTTCGCCCACAGCCGGCGGGCGGCCCGAAACTTCGCCACCTCCTCGAACAAGTCGTTGTGCGCGGCGAAGAAGAAGGACAGGCGGGGTGCGAACACCTCGATGTCGAGGCCGGCGGCGACTGCGCGCTTCACGTATTCGAGCCCGTTCGCGAAGGTGAACGCGACCTCCTGGGCAGCCGTCGAGCCGGCTTCCCGGATGTGGTATCCCGAGATGGAGATCGCATTCCACTAGGGGACCTCGTGGGCGCAGAACGCGATGATGTCCGAGACGAGTCTCAGGCTCGCATCCACGGGATAAATATACGTGCCGCGCGCGATGTACTCCTTGAGGATGTCGTTCTGGACGGTTCCGGAGAGTGAATCTCGCGGTATGCCACGCTCATCACCGAGCGCGACGTAGAATGCCAGGAGGATCGCGGCCGTCGAGTTGATCGTCATCGAGGTAGAGACCTCGTCGAGGCCAATGCCAGCGAAGAGTCGGCGCATGTCCGCGAGGGAGTCGATCGCGACACCCACGCGCCCGACCTCGCCTTCCGCCATCGTGTTGTCCGAGTCGTACCCCATCTGAGTCGGGAGGTCGAAGGCGACCGATAGTCCGGTCTGACCGCGGTCGAGCAGGTAGCGGAAGCGCTCGTTGGTCTCGTCGGCCGTGCCGAACCCCGCGTACTGGCGCATCGTCCAGACCCGTCCCTGGTACATATTGGGGTAGACGCCGCGAGTGAACGGGAATACGCCCGGCTCTTCAGGCATTCCGTGGCTCCGGGGAAGCTTTCTGAGTCAATGAGGCATCCTCCTTCAGCGACGTGAGTTCGACGAGCACCTGGTCCCTCTCGACCGTGTCCCCCTCGGCGACCAGAATCGCGGAGACTCGCCCCTCTCCATCGGCCGTGAGTTCGTTTTCCATCTTCATGGCTTCGACGATCGCCACTTCCTGGCCAGCCGTGATGACGTCCCCAAGCGACACCTCGACCCGCACCACTAGGCCAGGCATGGGAGCCCGCACCGGGCGTGGGCCCGTGGGTCCGAGCGCGGCCCCGGCGATCTCCCGAATCGCCCGAGCGCGTTCGTCGAGCACCTCGGCTTGGAGTTGCTGGCCTGCGGCGTGCAGTTCCCACCGCCCACCGCCCAGCCTACGCGCGACCAGCCGATGGGAAGCGCCATCCATGAGAAGGCTGTGGACGTCCGTTCCAGTGACCCGCGCTAGCTCGGCCTGCACGGCTTCCCCATCGATCTCGACACCGTCGGGCCCGAGGCGCACCATAAAGGTGTGCTCGCCACCTGATGCGAGCCCAATGGTGACGTAGTGAATCATGTCTCTCTCTCGACCCTGGCCAGGACTGCCACCGTCTCGACGTGCGTGGTCTGCGGGAAGAGGTCGAACGCCCGTAACTCCTGCAATGCGTGCGATCCTGAGAGTCGACTCACGTCACGGGCCAGGGTGGCGGCGTCACAGCTCACGTAGATCACGCGCGCCGGAGGGGCTGCGCGGACGATGTCTGGGACGGAGTCGTGCAAACCGGTGCGCGGAGGGTTGACGATGAGGAGGTCGGTCGGGAGCGAGGCAGCGAGATGCTCTTCCACCAGCCCCTGCACGACGCTGAGCACGGCTGGAGCATCGCGTC
>JAYZBT010000124.1:0-5453 GCA_036338615.1 Gemmatimonadota bacterium | reverse complement strand
GTTCACGCATGAAATAGCCGCCATGAAGAACCAGCAGCACGAATAGGACATTGCTCAGAATCCACGGGCCCAGCGCGGTCGTACTCAAGAGCGCGAAGACCGCATACATCGCGCGCGGTGAGCACGACCAACACCACCGGGAGCTCGAGGGCGAGGACGAACGCCATGAGAAGGCGCAGGACCAGCGACATATAAGAGCCCGCGGTCAGAGCAGGAGTAAACCACTCGGCACCCAAGAGCAGGAGGAAGCGGATCGTGAGCGGGAGGTCGACGAAATACGCCATTGCGATGCCAGCCGCAAAGAGGCCGAGCCCGAGAACGAAGGTCGGCACGATCGTACGGCGCTCCTTGTCCTCTAGCGCCGGCGCCAGAAAGGCCCACGCGTAGTGCCCGCGTGCAGGCTGATCTTACGACCTCCATGGCTACCTAGCCCAGCACTGGCTCAACGGCTTGGACTCACCCACGTGAACAGCTGTTGGCCTACAGCGGGAGACTTCCACGCATGAAGAAAGCGTTTACGGTCTACGTCATCGTGGGAGTGCTCGGCTGCGGCGGCGGTCAGGACGGCCCCCAGCCTCGGCCAGCCGACACGCAAATCGAGGTGGCCAGCTTCCTCGAGTCTTACGATCTGGCTCTAACGACCCGCGACGTGGCACTCCTTCGGACCCTGTACGCTGAAGATGGTCGGTTCGAATGGATCGAGGACGGCGAAATCCGATATCGCTCGCCCGACGATATCCTGGCGGGCCTGGCTGCACTACCGAGCGACGCCGCGATTCGCACAGAGTATGAGGGACGCACAATCACCCCGGTGGGTGCCGTTGGTGCGAGAGTCTCGACACGGTTCGTGACCGTGATCGGTGAGGGACCGACGGCCTTCGAATTCAGCGGCATGATCACCATGGTGCTCGACAAGGGACCAGCCGGTTGGCGAATCGTTGGCGGACACACGTCCTCTGAGAGGCAGGACGGACGCTAACCAGCGTCCGCATCCTCGACATTCTCGCCAGCCCCCGACCGCTCGAAGAGCACCGGAAATAGTGGATGGCGCATGGGGGCGCCCGCGCCCAACTGGTTCTCGAGTCCGGGGAACGGCGGCGAGGTCGCCCACGGTCGCGGAGCGTGGGTCATGTCATCTCCCAGAAAGCGCACCGAGAAAGCGCGACGGCGATTCGGGCCGCTCACGCCCGCGGAGGCGTGCAGGGTAAGCATGTTGAAGAACACGGCGTCTCCGGGTTCCAACGCCCACCCGACGATATCGTAGTCGTCTCGGTTGGCCTCTATGTCCGGAAGCTCCTGCAGGCTGCCCTCCGGGAACCACTTGGCTTCGTTCTTCATGAACGTGCGTGGCATCAGCCATGGGCCCGCATGGGAACCGGCCACGAACTCCAGGCTCGCCTCGCGGGGGACCGGGTCGACCGGCGCCCACATGCTGACGTTTTGGCGGCCGTCCACGTTGTAGTACGGCTGGTCCTGGTGCCAGGGCGTTCGCTGGCGGGTGCCCGGCTCCTTGACCAGCAGGTGGTCGTGATACAGCCGCGCTTCGTGGCTTCGCATCAACTCGGCAGCTACCGCACCCACACCGGACTCGAAGATGAGTCGGCGATATGCGGCGATGACCCGCCAGTTGCAAAAATCCTCGAAGAACCAGCCCGGGTCATCGGGATCACTGGCAACCTGGGCGAGGGGGCTGGGGCGGAGCAGATTCTCCTCGATGCCCCGGGTGAGGTCGGCAATCTGTTCCGAGGAGAACAAACCACGAATACGCACGGCGCCATCACGCTCATAGTCTTCTAGCGTAGTGGGGTCCAATCGACGCTCATTACCCTCGCCGTCCATCGCTCGCATACCACCTCGATCAGGAGTCGCTGGGGGTCGAGCCAGAGGAAGTACGATAGCGCCGGGCGCGACTTTTTTGGTGCGGTGGTACCAAACATGGTCTATGATTGAAATCGTGGGACGTCCAGCCGAGTAGCCGCCATGGAAGCCAAACCAGCGAGGAGCGCCCACGACCTGGGACACTTCGTGGCGGGCTCATTGCTACGGCGTCTTCCGCTCGCAGCGGCGATGGCCGTCTTGGCCGTCTCGGCATGTAACGAGGGCACGACAGCACCCCCGCCCGACCCGAACGAACCGGCATTGGTGGAAATCCTGCAGGACGGCTCGCAGATCCTGGTCGGAAACCAACGCTCATTCTCGGCGGAAGTCCGCACCGCCGATAGCACGGTGCTGTCGTCCGCGGGCGTGGTGTGGACCAGCGGGAGCTCCAATGTCGTCACGGTGGACGGGAATGGCGTGGTACGGGCGGTCGGGGGCGGTCAGTCTCAGGTCTTCGCCACCGCCGGTCTGGCGTTGGACGCCATCACCATCACGGTGCCTGCGCCGGCCGGCGCCGTATCGAACCCTGGCGGGTGGGTCGAGACGCCCGATGGCGTGGTCCGTGTCGACGTGCCGATGAACGCTGTGTCCGCCGAGGTGGAGATCACGATCGTGGCGGCACACTCCGACTCGCTGCCAGCCAGTTCGACGGCCTTGGCCGGCACGGCATTCGAGTTCGCACCAGCCGGTCTGGCATTCGCCACGCCCGCGACGCTGACGATCCGTTACGACCCGGCACTCACAAACGTCCTCGAAGCTCGGCGCCTGCGCGTCCACAAACTCACCGGGGGAGCGTGGAGCCCCGTTGAGGGAGGCGCCGTGGACACCGCAAGCACGAGCGTGAGCGGTATGATCAGCTCATTCAGCATCTACGCGGTCGCTCCGATTCCGAACCAGAGCCCTGTGGTGACCATCTCTGCCCCGGAGAGCGGCTCGGAAGTCGCGTCCGGCCTCGCGATCGATTTCTCCGGCACCGGGCTCGACGCAGAAGACGGAGCGGTGACCGGGGAGAGCCTGACGTGGGCGAGCTCCCTGAACGGGGCCCTGGGAACCGGGGCCACCGTCACGCGCTCCGACCTGTCGATCGGCGACCACGTCGTCTCGCTGACCGCCATGGACTCCGAGGGTGCGGAGGGCGTCGCCGAGGTCGCGATCACCATCGTCGACGGACCACCCATCGTGGAGATTCTCGCGCCATCGGTCGACACCGTCGTGAAGGTCGGCGACGCGGTGACCTTCGCGGGCACTGCCACGGATCACGTGGAGGGAGCCATTCCCGGGGATTCGCTGACTTGGACGAGTAGCGTGGACGGCTCCCTGGGAACCGGGGCCTCCATCGTCACGTCCACCCTGTCGGTGGGGGACCATGTCATCACCCTCACTGCTCCAGACCGCCTGGGTAACACGGGCGTGGATTCGGTCTCCGTCAATGTGAAGGCGAACGATCCACCCGCGGTGTTCATTACCAATCCGAACGGAGGAGCCACGGTCGGAGACAGAACCGGGGTCACGTTTATTGGTAGCGCCGCAGATCCGGAGGACGGCCCGTTGACGGGAACAGCGCTCGTTTGGTCGAGCAGCCTGGACGGCGTACTCGGAACCGGAACCAGCCTGGCAGTATCCACGCTGACGATCGGGGCACACTCGGTGACCCTAACGGCCACGGATAGCGACGGCGCCACCGGAAATGCGGTCGTAGCGTTCACCGTCTCCGACGAACCGCCTCCTCTGCTCTATCCCCAGTTGGTATACGTCGGCGAGGCCGCAGGGACGCTGACGCTCTCGGTCTCGAATTCCGGCTCGTATGACAACGAGCTCTTCGTCCTGACGCCGACACTGCCTCCGTGTAGCGTGGATCCGAACCCCAGCCGGACGTGGATCGAAGTCTACGACGGTGCTGGCACGCTGTTGGAGACCTTCTGCGACTTCGACGACCGCTCCGACATGACGTCGTTCTCGTTCACGCCGGCCGACCCGCCCCCGCAGATCTACATCGAGTTGTGGGACCGCGCAGAGGACCGCAGGATCCGCTCGGGTTCCGTCGTCCCGATCCCGACCGTGGGAACCACCATCGAAGGTATAGTGGCCAACGATCGCGATTCGGACTTGAACACGCTCGATCCGGGCGAAGCCTTGTCCGGTGTCACGCTGAAACTGATCGTCGATGCCAACGCCGATGGCGTAATCGACCCGAGCGAGGTCACCTGGGCCACGACCAGTACCGACAGCAAGGGCGCTTATTCGTTCAACGACCTGTGGGAGCGCAACTACATCGTGCAGGCGGTGAGTCCGTCCAGCGCCACGGTGCTACGAGCCCTCTCCGCCACGGGTTCGATCGTGGACCAAACGGGCACCCTACTGACCACGGCGGTGGTCGGGGCGGGCGCCACGCTGAACCAGAGCGGGACGAACCAGGTCGGGACGACCAATCCTCCTGGTCAGGGCGACGAACTCCCCCGTTGGGGCTATACGCTCGGCACGGCGGCAGCCGACACGGGTTTGGAGCCTAGCGGTCCAGGTCCCAACTCGACGAACGGGGCGCTCACCACAGCGCCGACCCACTTCATCTTTCTGTACAACACCGGCGGATTATCGGGCTCGGTGAAGACCAGCGGCGTAGGGGTCCCAAGCGCCCGAGTGACCGTCAGCCGCTGCCAAACCGCCGGCGCAGAGCCATCGCCCCCAGCCGCAGGGGCGTGCACCCTCAAGCACGGTACCCCGTCGCCACACATTATGAACGTCGACACGGACGCGAGCGGGAACTACAGCGTCGCCAATCTGCTGGAAGGCATCTATCAGATCGACGTGGCGCCACAAACCGCCGGCTACGCCAACGTTCTGGTTCCCGCTGGGCCGGCTTCCTACCTGGCGGTCATACGGGGGAACGGCGACAACGCGATGGTGCCCGACTTCTCCATCAACTAGATCCAGCGGTTCAGCCCAGGGATGGGCGCACACATGAGTCGGCTATTTACGTAGCGTAACCATGGTAGAACGTGACGTAAGGACTCATTGCCGTGCTGGGCCCCGCGCCCATCGCTGGCCTCAGGTTGAACCGTCTGAGGCACCGAAGGGCGGGTAGCACGGGCGCCTTTGGCACTCATCGATCGAGTCGGTAGTGCCTCCGCCACCCTGGGCGCGACTTTCGAGGCACCTCCGCCACGAACTCCATGCCGCACAGCTGCATGATCCGCCGAGGTGAATCGTCACCTGTTCAAACCTCTTGGCTACCTCCCAGGCGCTCAACGAACTGCGTCGATGAAGCCTCGAGATGAGATCGGCTCGCTTCCCGTTCCTGGCTGGCTTCCCGAGGTCCTCTCGGGGGCGGCGTACAGACAGCCTACCTGGAGTCCGCTGGCAGCAGACTAGTGAACCTTCGACCTCGCTGCCTCTCGCGCATCCGCGTGCCCGCTCGGGAGCACGCCGTCATCGGGCCGCGCGAGGAGCGCGCACAACGAAACTTGGATGGAGGGTCAAGGGTTGGTCGCGGCGGGAGCTCCCTGGGAGTCGTACGTCACAGACCCGACCACCGTGCCCGATCCGAAGGACTGGAAGACCGAAGTATTCTGGCCGGT
>JAYZBT010000123.1:0-3482 GCA_036338615.1 Gemmatimonadota bacterium | reverse complement strand
CGGCTCGGTCGATGAAATGTTGGACTTCGTGGAGGACCTCGCAGACGCGACAGGTCTGCCGGTCGGCATCAAGTCGGCGGTGGGGCAACTCTCCTTCTGGACGGAGCTGGCGGACCTGATGGCGCGCGAGGATCGCGGCGTCGACTATATCGCCATCGACGGGGGCGAGGGCGGTACCGGCGCCGCCCCGTTCGCGTTCTCGGACCACGTCGGACTCCCGTTCAAGGTCGGTTTCAGCCGAGTATATCGGACCTTTGCCGAACGCGGCGTCCACCGCGGGGTCGTCTGGGTCGGATCGGGCAAGCTCGGCTTCCCCGAAACGAGCCTGCTCGCGTTTTGTCTCGGCGTCGACATGCTCGCGGTCGGCCGGGAGGCGATGATGGCGATCGGGTGCATTCAGGCACAGAGGTGTCACACCGGCCACTGCCCCACCGGCGTGGCAACCCAGAACAAGTGGCTGGTGCGCGGCCTCGACCCCACGCACAAGGCCGCGCGCCTCGCGAACTACGTGGTCACGCTCCGCAAGGAACTGACTCGCCTCAGCAACGCATGCGGGTGTGCGCACCCCGCCCTACTCACCGCGGGACACATGGAGATCCTGGACGGAAACTTCCGCAGCCGACCCCTTACCGATGTGTTCGAGTATCAGCCCGGGTGGGAACTGGCCTCGAGCCAGGATCTGGCGGAGGTGGAGCGGCTGATGGAGCGTTAGCCGACAGCATCGGTGGCTACGCCCGACCCTTGTCCCTTCGGACCTTCACCCTCTTCCCTTTGATCTTCGACTTGCGCAGCGCGTACATCACGTGGCCCGCTACGTTGGCCGAGACCTCCGCGAGGGTAAATCGCTCCGAGATCTGAATGCCCCCGATCTGATTGGCTGGGATTCCGGCTTCACCGGTGATCGCGCCCACCAGATCCTTGGGACGCACGCCGTCTGATCAACCGATGCCGATGCCGATGCCGATGAAGAGTCGGGCCACGTCGCCGATCCTCCCCTTCCCCTTCCTCCCGACCCCCGCGCCGCTCTTGCCCTTGCTCTTGGCACCCTGGGGTTTTTCGACGAAAGGCCGCTCCCCAGGGATCTCTTCCTCGTCTCCCTCAGCTCCGACTACTGTGGCCTCGTGGCCCATTGTCACGGCCCCGAGGCCGAGGTCGGCGAATTCGCGATTCGCGGCGGGTGACGATGTAGGGGTCATGGTGGCCGAAGATAACGGCGGTGCGGAAGGGGCACCCGTCCGCCTGATCCTTGCCGCCCGGCCATACCCGCCGGACATTGCCCTACCCTGTGTGGGGTCTCACCGCCGGCCACTCGACGCCGACGGGCGCTCGCAACTCCTAGGAGTCCGACAATGTCCGTGCTGACCCAACTCGTGGATGCGCTTCGTGGTGGATCGATCCGCGTCGTGGATCTGACTCAACCGCTGGGCCCGGACACGCCGGTCATCGGCCTCCCCGAGATCTTCGGTCAGTCGCCGGGCCTGTCCCTCGAGGTGATCAGCCGCTACGACGACGCCGGGCCTGCGTGGTATTGGAACACGCTCACCTTGGGCGAGCACACCGGCACCCACTTCGACGCTCCGGTACACTGGATTACGGGCAAGGATCTGCCGAACAACACCACCGAGACCATCCCGGCCCACCGGTACGTGGGGCTCGCGTGTGTGCTGGACTGTAGCGCAGATACGGCGGCGGACCCGGACTTCTTACTGACGCCGGCTTGGATCGAGCGCTGGGAATCTGAACACGGTCGGATTCCGGCGGACTCATGGCTGCTCATGCGCACGGACTGGAGCAAACGAGAGGGCGCGGAGGCTTTCCTGAACGTCGACGAGAACGGACCTCACTCGCCGGGGTTCCGGGTGGACGCCTGCGAGCTGCTCGCGAACGACCGGGCGGTGCTGGGAGTCGGAGTCGAGACGATTGGCACCGACGCGGGTCAGGCTGGTGGCTTCGAACCGCCCTTCCCCAACCACACGACCATGCATGGCTCCGGCCGGTTCGGACTGGCGAGCCTGTGCAACCTCGATCAACTGCCACCGACGGGGGCGATCGTGATCGCGGCTCCGCTCAAGATCGTGGGTGGAAGCGGGAGTCCGTTGAGGGTGTTGGCGCTAGCGCCGGCGTAGGTGCTTGCGCAACCCTGACCGCCACCACGCCCTTGGACTGACGCGAGCACCCGGCGTGAAGTGATCACTCAGCCACAGCGCCAACCGACGTAGGCGGGTGCCGGCCAGCCATCGCCAGGCGCGAGCCCACACGCCCGAGAAGTCGCGATTATACGGACACACTCGAATGCAGATCGAGCAGTCGGAGTTCTGGTTCGACCAAAAGCGGAAACACGGCTCCGCGTCCACCGTCCACTTCCGGATTCCGATGATATTGGAGCGATTGTAAACCTCATCGCTCGGCGGACCATCGGGGATCGCGTTCACCGGACAAGCGTCCGAACAACGACGGCAGGTGTTACAGAACTCCGTCACACCGAAGTCTGCAGGCCGGTCGTGCGCCAGGGGGAGGTCGGTGAAGATCTTGCCGATGCGAACTCTGGGGCCGAACTCCTTGGTGATGAGCAGTCCGTGGCGACCATACTCACCCAACCCCGCCTTCAGGGCGTAGGGAATCGCGAGCGCGGTGTCGTTCATCGTCGCCACAGCCCGGTATCCGAGATTGATCAAGTATTGGGCGATTCCGAGCAGGACCATCGTGTCGTGTGCATATCCGACTCCGGTCGCGGTCCCGCTCAGCGCCGAAGGCACCGTCTCCACCAGACCCCGATCCATCTCCTGGGCGATTACGATCACGTTGGACAGGTCTGAGGGAAGTTCCTGCTCCTTTTCCGTTTCGCCGAGGCGGCTATAGGAGTGGGTATAGACCCAGCGCTCGTCGTAGCCGGTGATGCCGACCAGGTCTGCTCCGAACACCCGAGCGACGTGTTTCACCTCACGGCTCATCACTTCGGGCGAGTCCACCGGCACACGCTGGTCGGGCCCCTCTCGGAGTACGCTGAAGGGATCGAGGAATCCCTCACGGCGGTTCTGGCTCTCTTTGAGGTCGGCAAAGAAGTCGGGCAGATGCCACGACGCGTTCCTGAGCGCGTAGTCGCGTTGCGTGAAGCCCTCGACGGTTTTCCAGACCTTGAGCGGGGTGCGGTAGGTCTCGAAGAAGCGGTCGGTCTTCTCAGAGCGGATCTCGGGGTCCCAGAACGCTCGCGAGTAGATGTCGTCCTTCTGGCTGAAGCGCTCGAAATCGTCGAGGACCTCAAAACCAGCTTCGGCGTCCAGCGGATCAGGTTCGTTGCTCACTCAGCTACTCCTCGTCGATCCAGATCTGGCAAAGATACCGCTCGGGCGCCTGAAGGAAATCGCGAACCAAGGCGACCGACTCCAACTCGTCGAAGTCGACGCGCCGCACCGGGAGCTCATCGAAGGAATAGATGGCGGCGCCCGGAATCGCCATGAGCAGCGGCGAGTGGGTCGCGATGA
>JAYZBT010000122.1:0-21992 GCA_036338615.1 Gemmatimonadota bacterium | reverse complement strand
GGTCATGGCGCGTAAGTCGCGACCGTACTTCAAGGCGTCCCCTTGGGAGCTGGACGATGCCGAGGGCGAAGAGATCGAGATCCTGGTGAACCATTCGCCGAATAAGTTCGTGGTGGAGGACGGGTGCCTGAGGGGGATGGTCTTCGACCTCGTCGAATGGGAGGAGAACGAGAAGGGGCGCCTGGTGAGCACGAAACTGGGCGAGAAGTTCATCGAGGCGGACGACGTGATCCTCGCGATCGGGCAGGACAACGCGTTTCCGTGGATCGAGAAGGACATCGGGATCGAGTTCGGAGACTGGGACATGCCGGTCGTGGATCGCTCCACCTTCATGACCACCCGCGAGGGCGTCTTCGTCGGGGGCGACGCCGCGTGGGGTCCCGAGAACATCATCTGGGCCGTCGAGCATGGTCACCAGGCCGCGATCTCGATCCACCAGTACTGTCAGGGCGAGTCAGTCACCGATCGGCCCGCGGACGGCATGAACCTGGTCTCGACCAAGATGGGCCTCCACGAGTGGCGCTACTCGAACGACTACGACCCCAATTTTCGCACCGAGATGCGCTACGAGGATCTGGAGAAGCGGATGGGCGACATGTTCGTGGAAGCGGAGTTGGGCTTCGATCTCAGGGAGGCGGTCCGGGAAGTCGAGCGCTGCCTCAACTGCGACGCGCAAACCGACTTCTCGGCGAACCTCTGCATCGAGTGTGATGCGTGCATCGACGTATGCCCGACGCAGTGTCTGACCATGACACACAATGGTGGGGAGCCGGACGTTCGGCTCAGGCTCACGGCCCCCGCCGAGAATACGGAGCAACCGCTCTTTGCTTCCGACCCCCTTCCGCAGACCGCGCGCATCATGTTCAAGGACGAGGATCTGTGCGTCCATTGCGGCCTCTGCGCAGAGCGGTGCCCGACCGCCGCGTGGGACATGATGCAATTCGACCTCTTGAAACCCTATGCAGGACAGGCACCTTGGCCCACGACAGCAGCTCCGGCGTCAACGACTTCGGCCTAAAGATCGCGACGGTCAACGGGACCGGCTCAGCGAGCGCCAACGGCCTGCTGTTGCAGGCCCTGTTCCGTATGGGGATTCCCGTATCGGGCAAGAATGTCTTCCCGTCCAACATCCAGGGACTGCCCACGTGGTATGAGATCCGGGTGAACGGGGACGGCTACACGGCGCGCAGCCCCGACTTTCAGCTCGTGGTGGCGATGAACCCGGAGAGCTATGTGCGCGATATCGAGGAGGTCGTGTCCGGGGGTTGGATCCTGTACGACAGCTCGCGCAAGCTGGCCGAAGAGTTCAAGCGCGACGACGTCTCGTTTCTCGGGGTACCGCTGGCCGATATGTGCGTCGGCAGCTTCCAGGGATCGCGCACGCGCATCCTCATGAAAAACATCACCTACGTGGGAGCGCTCGTCGCGCTGCTCGATATCGACATGGACGTCGTGAAGGGGATGCTGCAGGAGAAGTTCGCCGCCAAGCAGCATCTCATGGACGCCAACTTCATCGCCATCGAGTTGGGGTACGACTACGTGAAGCAGCACTTCGACTGCCCGCTCCCAATCCGGCTCGAGACCATGGACGCGACCAAGGACAGCGTACTGGTCACCGGCAACGCCGCCGCGGCGCTGGGCTGCGTCTACGCGGGTGCCACGGTCGGCGCTTGGTATCCGATCACCCCCGCGACGTCCGTGATGGACGGCTTCACCGAGTACTGCCACCGGCTTCGTGTCGACCCCGAGACCGGCAAGAAGAACTTCTGTGTCCTGCAAGCGGAGGATGAACTCGCCGCCGCCGGTATGGTGATCGGTGCGAGCTGGATGGGTGCGCGGGCCTTCACGCCCACCTCGGGGCCGGGGATTTCGCTCATGGGCGAATTCATCGGACTCGCGTACTACGCCGAGATCCCGAGCGTCTTCTTCGATATCCAGCGCACCGGCCCATCGACCGGCATGCCGACGCGTACGCAACAAGGCGATCTGATGCTCTGCGCCTACGCGAGCCACGGAGATACCAAGCACATCGTGCTTTTCCCCGCGGACCCGAAGGAGTGTTTCGAGTTCGCGGTCGCGGCGTTCGACCTCGCGGAACGCTTCCAGACGCCGACCTTCATGGTATCGGACCTGGACATCGGGATGAACGACTGGATGATCCCGAAGCTGGAGTGGGACGACTCCTTCGTTCCGGATCGCGGCAAGGTGCTCTCGGCGGAAGAACTGGAAGAGGCGGACCGCTTCTACCGGTATCTGGATGTCGATGGAGACCACATCGCGGCGCGCACGCTCCCCGGTGTGCACGCGAAGGGGGCGTATTTCGCTCGCGGCTCCGGCCACGACAAGTATGGGCGTTACACCGAGGACTCGGACGCGTACGTCGAGGTAGTGGATCGCTTGCTGGCGAAAGTCGAGTCGGCGGCCGACGCGGTCCCGGCGCCGGAGTTGCACGTGGTCGATGGGGGGTCGCGACTCGGACTCGTTTCGCTTGGCGGCTGCCATTGGGCCGTGCTGGAGGCCCGAGATCATCTCATCCGCGAGGGCGTGCAGGTGGACTACATGCGCGTGCGAGGCTTTCCGTTCAACGACGCCGTCGAGCAGTTCCTGGACGAGCACGACGTCGTGGTCGTGATCGAGCAGAACCGCGACGAGCAGTTGAGGAAGCTGCTGTTGCTCGAAACCGAATGCGCGAAGGAAAAACTCGTGTCGATCACCGAATATGGCGGCCAGCCTTTCAGTAAGGGCCACGTGCTCGAGGGCGTCGCCCCCTACCTCGAAGTTGCCACGGTGGAGGCTTCATGAGCTACATCACCAAGCCGGCTGCGCGGCACCCCAGGCTCCCGACCAATGCACTCGGGCTCACGGTCCGGGACTACGAGGGCTCGATGTCGACGCTGTGCGCTGGGTGTGGTCACGACTCGGTCACCTCCGCGCTCATCCAGGCTTTCTTCGAGCTGGATGTAGAACCGTACCGCGTCGCGAAACTGTCCGGGATCGGCTGCTCTTCGAAGACCCCGACCTATTTCATGGGCGAGGCGCACGGCTTCAACGGGGTCCACGGGCGAATGCCAGCGATCGCGGCAGGGGCGAACGCGGCCAACCGCGATATGCTCTTCGTCGGGATCTCCGGCGACGGGGACTCACTTTCCATCGGCCTGGGCCAGTTCTGTCACGCGATCCGGCGTAATGTGAACATGCTCTACGTGCTGGAGAACAACGGCGTGTACGGGCTCACCAAGGGCCAGTTCTCGGCCTCTGCCGACGTCGGCAGCACCTCGAAGCGAGGCGAAGTGAACGAGCAGGGACCGATCGACCCGGTGACCTTGGCGCTCGCGCTCGGGGCGACGTTCGTGGCCAGGACTTTTTCGGGGGACAAGGCCCAGCTCGTCCCGATCCTGGAGGCCGGCCTCACGCACAACGGCTTCGCGTTCGTGGATGTCATCTCGCCGTGCGTGACGTTCAACGACCACAAGGGGTCCACCAAGAGCTACGCGCACTCGCGGTCCCACATGCACGAGGTGGTCGAGACCGATTTCGTCCCGCTGCGGGCCGAGATCAAGACCGACTACGCCGAGGGATCCGTGAAAGTCGTCACCATGCACGACGGCAGCGTCGTGACGCTGAGGAAGGTAGCGGAGGACTACGACCCCACCGATCGCAGTGGCGTGGTCGACCACCTGGCCGAGACCGGCGCGAAGGGCGAGATCGCGACGGGACTGCTCTACATGCAGGAAGCCGGGGCGGACATGCACAGCTTCCGCGGCACCACGGACCGGCCGTTGGTGGACGTGCCGTACGCGGAGTTGTGTCCGGGCAGCGCCACGCTGGAGGAACTCCAGAAGGAGTGGCGGTAGGCTAGCAGGTCGGCGAAGCCAAGACGAAGCGTACAGTGACATCTTGCCTCTCCCGCCCAGGAGATCGTAGTCGCGGAACTCGAGGCCGTTCTCCGTCAGCCAGGCGGCGACCTTGTCCCGCTGAGTGGGCCCGGCGTACCCGATCGAGGGCGGGTGATAGCCGCTCAATTATCGGCATCGCCGGGGTCGTCGCATACGCGGTGAGTCGACAGGCTCGTGACATCGGGGTACGCGTCGCCTTGGGCGCTACGAAAGTCTCGGTGTTCGCCAGCGCTTCCCGCGGCATGGTGCTCCCCGTCGTCTTCGGGCTCGCGGCGGGTGTCGCCTCAGCTCGCGGCCTCTCGCGCTTGGTGGAGAGCTTCATGTTCGGTGTGACCTCGACAGACCCCCTCACATACGGTCTGATTGCCATGTCCGTATTGGGCGTCTCTGTCGCCGCCACGCTCGGCTCGCGTGAACCCGGTGGAGGTGTTGCGGGCGGAGTAACGTCTCGAGGGGACTCGCGGTACGCGCCCCGTCGTCCTAGTCTGCGACCATGAGAGTGCGATTCGTGACGATGCTCGTCGTCGCCCTTTACGCCATCCCCGCAGGGGTGTCACGCGGTGCTGCGCAGGTCTCGGACGATGACCTGTCCATGCTCGGCCTCGTTTTCCGGAATCGCTTCGTTCCATTCGCCGAGGCGCGGCGAAGTGCCGAGCTCACATCCATCGTATTGCGCGTCTCGGAGTTGGGGCGTGACGGCGACAGGGTCGAGCGCTACAAGGCCATGATCGAAGGCATGGCACGCATGTCGCTCGGGAGGTGGGACGAGGGCGCAGAGGTGGCGTCGATCCTCGACGTCGATCTGTCGGCGAAGGCGTACGAGCCGGGCGCGCGCGTACCCGTGCGGATCGCCCCGCTGTACGAACGGTTCCAGGCCTTGATGGCGGGCTACTCCATTCAGCTCGCTCTGGTCGCACCCGGCGGCGCAGAGGTCTACGCGGCAGATCCGATACCGTTCGACGCGCTTGCGGTCATGGCGGGGGAAGTGGTCGTGCCGCGGGACGCGGGTCCGGGTCGGTATCTCGTGCGCTATTCCATGTCCCGAGCCGGGGCAGCAGAGCCGATCGTCTCGACCGGGCGGTCGATCTACGTGATCGAGGCGCTCGAGGAGCGTCTCTCGTCGTTGCAGTTCGAGAACCAGCGCGCCGCGAACCGGCGAGGCGCGCGCACCCAGTCGATGGCACTCGCACGGACGACTGTGCTCTGGTACCTGGACCAGTTCGAGCGAGCGCGATCCGAGTGGATGGCTGGTGCCTACATGGGATATCCCGTCATCCTGAACGCGATGTTCGAGGTCGGCACGCTCATGGTCGAGCCGATGGACTTCGGCGCCGACTTCGAGCAGGCCGAGCAGTTCGTGAGCGCGCTCAGTCGGGGCCGCGACCCACTCCGGTCGGCCCGGGGCGATCTGCGGTTGGCGTACCGTTCGGGAGCGGACCGTGAGTTGGTGCCGTTTCGGATCCTGGTTCCCGATGGCTATAGCCCGCGCGAACGGTACCCGTTCGTGCTCGCGCTCCACGGCGTGGGGGGCGACGAGAACACCTTCATGGACAGCTTCGGTGGCACTTTCAAGGCGAACGCGTCCGAGCGAGGCTACATCGCCGCATCGGTAAACGGCAGGGGCCCCTACGGAGGCTACCGCGGCGACAGCGCGCGCGACGTCCTGGACGTGCTCGACCTGGTGCAGCGCGTCTACTCGGTGGACGACGACCGCACGTATCTCACCGGGCACTCCACGGGGGGCGCGGGTACGGTCCGCCTCGGCTTCGAGAATGCCGAGCGCTTCGCCGCACTGGCAGCCGTCGCGGGGTATGGATCCGCCGAGGACCTGGCGAAGGCGCCCGAGATGCCGCTCTTCTTGGGCCAGGGGGCTCTGGATGCGCTGGTACCGGTCGAGTCCGCTCGAGCCTTCCACGAGACGGCCCAGGAACTGGGCATGCCGAGCCTGGAGTACGTAGAGAATCCCGGCTCGGACCACGTGGCGATCGTTGCCGCGGTGATGGCGCAAGTCTTCGACTGGTTCGACGGCCATAGCCGCTGAGGCTTCCTAGTCGCGGTCGGCAACTTCTGACATCTTGGCGGCATCGCTCAAAGAGGAGGACCTCTTGAAGTCCAGGCCGTTCTTCGCGGCAGTCGCCGCAGTACTTCTGCTCGCACCCGGCGTGCTCACCCAGCCTCGCGGCTCCGAGCGCGGAACCATGACCCAGGTCGTGAACGGTACGACCATCACGCTCGATTTCGGTCGCCCGGTCGCGCGCGGACGCGAGAATCTGTTCGGCGGCGTGGTCCACTGGGGCGAGACGTGGACGCCCGGGGCCAACTGGGCGACGACGCTGGAAGTGGATCGTCCCATCATGCTGGACGGAAATCGCTTGGAGCCGGGGAAATACTCGGTATGGCTTGAACTGCGGGAGAGCGGCTCATGGACGCTGCTGCTCAACCGGGAATGGCGCCTCTACCATGACAGTCCCTTTCCCGCCGACGGGGTCGTGCTCTCGATGCCGGTTTCGCCGGAACGGGGCGCGCACATGGAGGCGCTCAACTGGTACGTCGAAGCGATCGATTCCCGGGCTGCCACGCTGCGCATACACTGGGGCCCGACCTTCGTCGAGTTGGATATCGAGACCGAGCAGTACACCTGGGCCCCGTTGTCGCCGGCTGAGCGTGCGGGCTACCTGGGCTCGTACGCCTTCGACACCCGTGATCCCACGACCGGCGGACCGATGCGCCTCACGATCGGGGTGATCGAGGAGGACGGCCGCCTCGTGGGCCGCTGGGGCAGGGCCCCGGTCGCCCTGGTTCCAGCGGGTCCCGCCGAGTTCATGATCGGATTCCTACGGAACGGCGGCCTCTTCGACGTCGCCGACGAGATGACGCTTCGCATCCTCGTCGAGGACGGCGTGAGTACCGGAGCGGAGTTCCTTTGGGAGGGTGAGGTCTTCGGTATCGGCGAAAAAGTGGGGCGCTGACTTGAACGTTCTCGAAGGGATTCGCGTCGTCGACCTGTCCCAGAACATCGCGGGTCCGCACAGTACACAGACGCTCGCCGACCTCGGCGCCGACGTCATCAAGATCGAGCCACCTGGGGGTGACCCGACCCGTTCGTGGGGCCCCCCGTTTTGGGAGGGCGAAGCGCCACTCTTTCTGTCGTACAACCGAAACAAGCGAAGCGTGGTACTGGACCTCAAGTCCGAGGCCGGCAAGGCCGTGCTTTGGCGGCTGGTCGACTCGGCCGACGTGTTCGTGCAGGCGTACCGCGCGGGCGTCATCGAAAAGCTCGGCTTCGCGTACGATCAGGTGCGGCCGCGCAGGCCGCGCATCATCTACGCTTCCGTGACCGGCTATGGCTCGCGGGGGCCGCTCGCCGAGCGCCCGGGGTACGATCCACTGATCCAGGCCTACACGGGCGTGATGTCGCTCACGGGGTACCCCGAGGGTCCACCCGCGCGCGTGGGTGGCTCCGTCGTGGACGTGGGCACCGGCATCCTGACGGCTCTCGGCATACTGGCGGCGCTACGGGAGCGTGACCAGAGCGGGAAGGGCACGCACGTCGAGACCTCCCTTCTGGCGACCTCCCTGGGCTGGGTCTCATACCACGTCCAGGGCTACTTGGCCAGCGGGGTCGTTCCAGTCCGGATGGGTACCGGACTCGCCTCGATCGCCCCCTACGAGGCATTTCGAACCCAAGACGGGGAGTTGATGATCTCGGCGGGTAACGACGGGATCTTCGAGAGGCTCTGCAAGGCGCTCGAACTCGACGCGTTGCTCGACGACGAGCGCTTCCAGGGTAACCCGTCGAGGGTCGCGCACCGTGACGTTCTGCACGAATTGATCGCACCGACTACCGAGCGTTTGACGACGGCGGAATTGCGGTCGTTGCTCGACGATCACCGTGTGCCCTCGGCTCCGATTCGGGACGTCTCACAGGTGGTCGATGACGAGCAGGTGCGCGCCAACGAGCTGCTGGAGCCGGTCGATCATCCCAGGATTCCCGGATACCGGGACGTTGCGTTTCCTGTGCAGTTCGACGGAGCGCGACCGCCCACACGGAGCGTGCCACCCACCGCTGGTGAGCACACGGCCGAGGTGCTCGCGGAGTTGGGGTATTCCGAGCGCGAGATCGCAGGCCTCACGGGCGGGGACTGAAGCCCAGGACAGCGAGCCCGATTTTTTCCTGGTTTGGCCTTTACGATCCGGGCGAGCGCGGTATCTTGACGGCGTTCGTCGGTGATGACCCGCAGAGGACACCTCTTGGTGACCGACTCAGCACCGCTGCTGGCCAAAAACGAGGACCGCCCACTCCAGACGGTTCTCCGTGTAGTCTCCTTCCTCGTGATGCTGTACCTGTTCTTCTCCAGCATCTCCCTGATGAGCGTGGCGTTCAAGATGGGCGGCTCGGACCTGGCCAACCAGCTGCTCACGATGGCGTCCGACCCCGTGGCGGGTCTCTTGATAGGATTTCTCGCTACGAGCCTGCTCCAGAGTTCATCGACGACCACGACCATCGTTGTGACCTTCGTCGCTTCCGGTGCTCTGACGATTCCACTAGCCGTGCCGATCATCATGGGCGCGAACATCGGAACGACTACCACGAACACGATCGTCGCGATCGGGCACGTGACCCGCCCTGCCGAGTTCGAGAGGGCGTTCGCCGCTTCGACCGTACACGACTTCTTCAATCTGCTCGCGGCCTTCACGATTCTCCCGATCGAGATGTTGTTCCATCCTGTCGAGCGATCGGCGGTGTTTTTGCAGGGCGTTTTCGCGGGAGCAGGGGGCATGAAAGTTGCCGACCCGCTCAAGGCAGTCACTGGCCCGTTCATCGATGCGGTCACGGGTTTGGTGCCGGGCATGATCCCGTTACTTCTGCTTGCGCTCGTGCTGCTCTTCGTTGCTTTGCGCGGCATGATGAAGATCATGCAGGGGCCGGTGCTCAAACGCATGGAGGGCTTGTTCGATCGTGTGCTTTTCCGCAACGATGCAGCCAGTTTCTCCCTGGGCGTGGTAGCCACGGCCACGGTGCAGAGCAGCTCCGCGACGACCTCGCTCATCGTGCCGCTGGCGGGCACCGGAGTGCTCAGCCTCAGGCAGGTATTCCCCTACACGCTCGGTGCGAACATCGGGACCACGATCACTGCGATCCTGGCCTCGATGACCCTAGCCAGTCCCGCGGCCGTGACCGTGGGCCTGGCACACCTCTGCTTCAATCTGCTCGCCATCGTGATCTACTACCCGCTCAAGGCGCTCCCCCTGTGGTTGGCCACGAATTGGGGGCGGCTGGCGGCGCGGTCGAAGGCGAGCACGGCGGGCGTTCTCAGCATGTATGCCGCACTTCACATTATCCCGCTCTTATACATCATCTGGTCGTCCAAAAGGTAGCGAACCATGTGGAAGGACATTGTGAGGCTCTTCAAGTCGGAGGGCGCGCTCCAGGAGGCCTATGACGAAGCGATCCTGATGCTTCGGGCCTCGCACAGCATGTTCGACGATTCCGTCGCAGCTCTTCACGCGGAAGGCACGCTCAGCACGGACATCTACAAGCGTGACCGGAAAATCAACAAGTACGAACGCAGCGTTCGCCGAAAGATCGTGACGCACATGTCGGTGTCGTTGAAGCCCGACATCAACCTCGGGTTGGTGCTGACCGCGATCGTCATCGACATCGAGCGCATCGGTGACTATACGAAGAACATCGTCGAGTTGGCTGGCGCGCACGAGGGGCCCTTTGATGGCTTGGAGCTACACGAGCAAGTGCTTTCCATCGAGAACATCCTTGGCAAGATGTTCGACGACATCGTGCCGGCGCTCGAAGAATCAGACGAGGACCGAGCGCGCGGTATCATGGGGTCGCACGGTATGATAGCCGAGCTGGTCGAGGAACTCGTGCACTCCCTTACGTCGGGCGAAGCCCTTTCGGGGCGTTCGGGCCACGCTGCCACCACCGCGATTTACCTCCGCTTTCTGAAGCGCGTGAGCGCGCACATCAAGAATGTCGCGACCAGCGTGGTAAACCCATACTACCGCATCGGCTTCCGCGAGAAGGAGTCCGACGAGTAGATCAGCTGGTAGGCCCGAGTTCATGCAGCAGGTGGAGAATGCAATGCGAGTCGTGAGTGGAGGGCGCGGGCGTACGCTCGTAGCCGCCATGTCGATCCTGGTGGCGGCGTGTGCGCCGGCGGACGACGTGTCCGAGGGTGGCGTTTCGATCGATTTCGAGAAGTACGAACTCGCCAACGGTCTGGACGTGATCCTGCACGTGGACCGGTCCGATCCGATTGCCGCGCTCGCCATGACGTTCCACGTGGGGTCGAGCCGTGAGGTGGCGGGCAAAACGGGCTTTGCGCACCTCTTCGAGCATCTGTTCTTCCTCGACTCGGAGAACCTCGGCCCCGGCGGACTCGATCGCCTCATGACGCGCGTGGGCAGCTCGACCAACGGCTCAACCAGCCGCGACCGCACGAACTACTTCGAGGTCGTGCCCACAGACGGCTTGGAGAAGGCGCTCTGGGCTGAGGCCGACAAGCTCGGTTTCTTCATCAATACCGTCAGCGAGTCGGTCGTCGACAAAGAGAAGCAGGTCGTCAAGAACGAGAAGCGTCAGAGTGTCGACAATCAGCCCTATGGGCACACCAGCTACATCGTCGACCAAGCGATGTACCCCGACGGGCACCCTTATCAGTGGCAGGTCATCGGCTCCCTCGACAACCTCGAGAGCGCCGAGCTGGCAGACATCGTGGACTTCCATCGCGCATGGTACGGGCCCAACAATGCCACGCTCGTGGTTGCGGGCGATCTCGACATCAAGCAGACGAAAGCGTGGATCGAACGGTACTTCGGGGAAATACCGTCGCGGGAAATGCCTGCGCTCGTCGAGCCCGATCCGGTTGCGTTGGACGCTTCGGTCCGCCTCTTCCACGAGGACAACTACGCTCGGCTGCCCATGCTCACTTTGGCGGCACCGACGGTGTCGCTGTACCACCCCGACGGGTACGCGCTCCAGGTTCTCTTCGAGCTGCTCACGGACGGCAAGTCGGCGCCCTTCTACGAGGTGCTCGTCGAAGAAGAGGAACTCGCTCCTGCGGTGTTCGCCGGGAACCGTCAGTCCGAGTTGGCCGGCAGCTTTTCTTTCCAGATCCGGGCCTATGCCGGCACCGACCTCGACGACGTGCTCGTCGGCGTCCACAAGGCCTTTGAGCGGTTTGCGTCGGAGGGCGTGCCGCCCGATGAACTGGAGCGCGTGAAAGCGGGGTACGAAACGGGCTTCTACGGCGGCCTCTCATCGGTCATCGGCAAGGCGTTCCAACTCGCGCAATACAACATCTTCGCGGACGATCCAGGCTACGGGGGCGAGGACCTGGAGCGGTTACTCGCCGTGACCGCCGAGGACGTGATGCGGGTCTACGAGACCTACGTGAAGGATCGACCTTGGATCGCTGTGAGCGTCGTGCCTCGCGGCGGGGAAGATCTCGCCTTGGAGGGGTCGCAGCGTGCTTCCGTCGTGGAAGAAGCGATCGTCCAGGGCGCCGAGACCGAGCTCGTAGCGGTCACTAGGGGGGATGCCATGACGCCATCGGGCATCGATCGCGGGGCCGAGCCACCCTACGGGCAGTCGCCAACCCTGTCGGCCCCTGATGTGTGGAGGACAGAGCTCTCGACCGGAGTGCCCGTGCTCGGCGTCGTGGACGACGAGGTCCCGCTCGTCCAGTTCCAACTCCGCATCAAGGGCGGGCAGCTGCTCGACGATCCGGGCAAGGTCGGAGTGGCCAACCTTCTCGCCGAAACGATGACCGAGGGCACCGCGAGCAAGACGCCCCAAGAGCTCGAGAAGGCCATCGACATGCTGGGCGCGTCGATCAACGTGTCGTCCGGGACCCAGTCGTTCACGATCTCCGGCTCCACTCTCTCCAGGAACTACGGCGCCACCATGGCGCTGGTCGAGGAGATCCTGCTGGAACCCCGCTTCGATCCCGACGAGTTCGGCCTCGCCCAACAGCGGGTCGCGAACTCGGTGCGCCAGCGCGCCGCCAGTCCGGTCGCACTCGCAGGCGACGTCTTCACCGGCCTTCTCTACGGCGACCACATGCTCGGGCTGCCTCGACTGGGGAGCGTCGAGTCGATCGATGACATCACGCTCGACGATCTACGCGCGTATCATGCGGCCAGCGTGGCGCCGGCGCACGCAGCGTTCCTCGTGGCGGGCGATGTCAGCGAGGACGAAGTGGTCGCTTCTCTGTCCGGAATCGCCGAACGCTGGCAGGGTGAAGAGCCCACGCTCCCCGCTCCGCCGACCTGGGATCGGGCGACCGCCGGGCTCTACCTCGTAGACGTGCCCAACGCCAGTCAGTCGGTCGTCCGCATCGGGTATCTCGCGCTTCCGGAGTCGGACCCCGAGTTCTATCCGGCGACGGTCATGAACTTCCGACTCGGCGGCGGTGGCTTCGCGTCGGATCTGACCCAGGTGCTCCGGGAACAGCGGGGCTACACCTATGGCATCGGATCGGGTTTCAGCGGTACGGACGTGCCCGGACCCTTCCAGATTTCCTCGTCGGTGCGCTCCAACATCACGTTCGAGGCGCTGCAGACTGTAAAGGAAATCGTCGAAGCGCACGGGCCCGCCTTCGACGCCGCGGATCTGGATGCCACCCAGAGCTTCCTGCTGCGGGCGAACGCGCGGGCGTTCGAGACCCGGGGGGCGAAACTGGGCCTGCTCGCGGACATGAACGCGTACGGCTTCCCGGCCGACTACGTGCTACAACGTGAGCAGGTGGTGAGAGACATGACGATCGAACAGATCCAGGAACTCGCCGAGCGCTTCCTCGACCCCGAACGGATGATCTGGCTTGTCGTGGGAGATGCGCGGACCCAGTTGGATCGTCTGAGCGCTCTGGGGCTGGGCGAGCCAATCGTGCTCGATCGTGACGGGCAGCCGATCGGTTAGTGCCTCGATGCGTCCCGGCAGGCAATCATGGTGAGAATCGAGCATCACAAGGAGTTGATTGATCGCCAGAGGGTGAAGTATGAGCGCCCGATCTCGGCATGGACGGCTTTGGAACAGGCCGCTTTCGGGGCGGCGATGGGCTCGAACGGATTCACGATTCAAGCGGAGGCGGAGGCACTTCTCGCCGCTGTTCCCGCTTCTGGTAGCGTACTCGACCTGGGGACCGGTAGAGGCTGGCCCGGAAAATTGATCGCCCGTGACGGTGGCCACCGTCTCGTCGGGCTGGACATGCCGGTCGAGGCCCTACGGCTCGCCCGAAGCGCGTTTGAAGCTGCGGGTGTCGCGGAGCGGGCCTTCGTATGCGCGGGCGAGGGCTCGGCGTTGCCGTTCGCGAGCGGCTCCTTCGACGCGGTCACACATGCGGATGTTCTCTGCTGACTCCCCGACAAGCTCTCCGTGTTGAGAGAATGTCACCGAGTGCTCAGGCAGGGCGGAGTGCTGGCCGGCTACGTAATCCATACCCCCCCGGGGCTGTCTGAAGCGGATCTCGAGACCGCGGGCGATCTGGGCCCGTCGTTCGTCGCCGGCATGGACGATCCTGCTGCATCAGCCGCGCTGTCCGGGTTCGATGTCCTGCACGTGCAGGACGTAACTGCCCGCTTCCGAGAGACCGGACTCGCCTGGGTCGAGGGCCTCGGGGACCGCGAAGCCCTACTGCGTGAAGAGTTGGGGGACGTGGAGTACGAGTATGAACTCCATCGCAAAGGGTGTATCATCGAAGGAATCGAGTCGGGCTTGCTGCGAAGGTCTTTCTACGTATTCAACGGGAGGTGATCATGGGCGTGCTCTCGTTTGGGGTCTTCATTCCGCTCCAGATCCTCTTCATCCCCCTCGCGGTACTAGGCATCGCGATCGTCGCTTACAAGCAGATTGCCGTAAGCAAGAGATTGGGAGTCTCCCAAACCGGCATCGAGATCCTCAACGGTCGATGGACGATGCACGTGTTCGGCATGCGAGAGGACGTGGCAACGGCCCGGCTGGCCAACGTCCTCCCGAATACGTCCACCTTCGGACTCTGGCTCGCCCTGATCCCGCTGTGGGTGAAGTACAAGCTGAGCGGCTCGTACTTCGGCTATCCGAGGGTTCCCCAAGAGGGAGCCGAAGGGATCTCCGACGTCGTCGTCGCGAGGACGCTCTATTTCGATCGCATCATTCAGCGCGTCGTCGGTGACGTGGAGCAGTTCGTCCTGCTCGGTGCGGGATACGACACACGAGCGTACGGTCAGCTGAAGCGGGAGGGCGTCGCATGCTTCGAGCTGGACCAGGCCCAAACGCAGAGGCTGAAGATCTCTTGCCTCTCAAAGGGTTGCATCGACATGGACCACGTGATCTTCGTCGAGGTGGACTTTGCGCAGGAAGATGCATTCGAGAAGCTCGAGGCGGCCGGTTACGACCCGAGCAAGAAGACGCTCTTCTTGTGGGAGGGCGTGACGCTTTACTTGAGCGAGCAAGATGTGCGCAAGACCCTGCGCGATGTGCGTGACCACTCCGGCGCGGGCAGCGTACTCGTAGCCGACATCTACGGGGACCGCTTTATTCAAATGGTGGCTCGTGGGGCGATGGCCAAGAAGACCCTGGAATTCACCGACGAGGGGCTGATCTTCGGGCTTCCGTTCGAGGCGGATCACGTCCAGAGTCTTGGGCGACTGCTGGAGAGCGAGGGTCTGACTCAGGGGGAGACATACTTCATGGGCACGACCCATGAGAAGGGTCCCTACATGGTGGTCGTGGAGTGCACTGTGTGAACGAGCTTTCGGTGCTGCCGATCGAAGAGTCCGAGAAGGATCTGCTTCGCAATCTCATGCAGGCCTACCGCCACGACATGAGCGAGTTCGACGGGTCGAATCCAGACGAGTCGGGATCGTTCGACTTGGGCAACTACTTCGAAGTGTATTGGACCGAGCCGGTACGTCTACCACACCGGCAACAACGTGATCTTCATCGCCGAATTCATCTAGGGCGTCGAAGAGAGCCTGGGGTATGCGTTGCTGACCAACAGTTCCGAGGGCCAGCAGGTTGCCGACGCGCTGGAACTTCGCCTCTTCAGCCGCCGGATTCGCTAGCGAACCCTCCCGAAACGCTGCCCGATCGCGGGCCTCACTTTCCCTGAAACGCCGCGGGTCTCTTCTCCAGGAAGGCGGTGACCCCCTCTCGGAAGTCCTCCGTCGTGGCGCACTCGGCGAAGGATTCGGCTTCCAGCTGTAGCTGACGTTCCATCTGGTTTTCAAACGAGGCGTAGATGAGCTGCTTGGTATGTCCGTAGGCTCGGGTCGGGCCCGCGGCGAGCCGGCGCGCGAGCTTATCGGTCTCCGCCTCCAGCTCGGGCGTGGGCACGACGAAGTTGACGAGGCCGAAGCGCGCCATCGTTTCCGCGTCGAGCCTCTCGCCCAAAAGAGCCATTTCCATCGCTTTTTTTACGCCGAGCGCGCGCGGCATGGCGTACGTCGACCCGCCGTCCGGGCTCGTGCCGATGCGAGTATAGGCGAGCGTGAAGAACGCGTTCTCGGCTGCGATGATGAGATCGCAACACGCCGCCAGGCTGACCCCGGCCCCGGCCGCGGCTCCCCGTACCGAGGCGATGATCGGCTTGGGTAGGCGCCGCATGGCGAACATGATGGTGTGCAGCGTGTGGATTCGATGGAGCAGGAGATCCCGTACCTCGTTCGGTTCTTGCTCGGCGAGGATGCTCGCGAAGTTCTTGACGTCGCCGCCCGCCATGAAGTGGTCGCCGGCACCTCGAAGCACGACACACCGTACCGAGTCGTCGCACTCGAAACGATGGAAGGCGGCGTCCAGGCCGGCGCGCATGTCCGGCGAGAAGGCGTTGCGGGCCTCGGGCCGGTTCATGGTGAGTGTGGCGACGCCGTCGGCGACATCGATCAACAGGTCGGTCATGGATTCTGCTCCTTCTGGGTCGTTGGTTCCTATCGCTCCAGCCCACCGCACCCGAAGGAAAACGGGGGCCGCTGTTGCCCGGTCTCGATGAGTCGCGCCACGTAGCCGCGCGAGTACATGGCTACCCTACCGACGCGGGAATACGCCTCCACCAGGCAGAGGCCGCGGGGATCGAGGACCTCCAACGCGGGGCTGGCGCTCGAGATGGCCCGCCCGTCCATGCAAATCGAAACGGGGGTCCTGCGTCCCTGAGATGAAACGCAGAGCGAGTCGGCCTGCGGGCTGCAGAGGTCCGCGAAGGGCAACTCGCGCCGGACGGTGAGTGCCCCGTGGAGTGCGTCGTCTTGAGGCACGTAGCCGACCGGGCCCACTTCGGCCACCGGGAGCGATCCCATCGCTCCGGAGCCTTCGTCTGGGTCGCGCAGGTCCACCATGTTGAGAATACGAGTGCCGCCCGCGGTGACGCAGACGCTGCTTACGCGCAAGGGGCCGGGGAGAAGGTTGGTCATCGAGGCCACGGAGGGGGTCCAGCTAGGCTCGCTTCGGCGAGGTGCTCAACGGGCCGTCCTCGTCAAGGGAAGCGGAGATGTCTCGATTCACGATGGGCCTGGAGCGAACGGGTTGGCAAGCGTGGGATTTTAGGACACCATAACACTAGTACAATGGTACACTAGTCTTTTCGGCGGACAGGTCCATGGATTTTTCCATCGATCCACAGAGCGGCGTGCCCTTCTACCGCCAGATCATCGAGCGGGTGAAGTACGGCATCGTCCGGGGCCTTCTCTCGCCAGGGGACCAACTCCCGACGGTGCGCCAGCTGGCAGCCGACCTGTCCGTCAATCTCAACACCGTAGTCCGCGCCTACCGGGAGATGGAGATCCAAGGCGTGCTCGACACACAACAGGGATCTGGGACCTTCGTCGCGAACCACCGACCCGACATCGGCGAGTTGGAGATGGCGCAGAAGCTGGACCAGGTCATCACTGAACTCCTGGCCCGAGCCCACGGCTATGGGCTCACCTTCGAAGATGTGCTCGAGGGCCTGCGCCAGCGAAAGGAAGGCTCATGAGGAACCAAGCATTCAAGCGGGCGGGGCGGGGCAGGTCGCGGGCCGGGATCTCGTTCGAGAGATTCTCCGCCTCCAGTCGCGCCGACTTTCGTTTCGCACCGCTCAACGTCCTTATTTTGGTCGCGGTCTACGTGGCCGGGTTGACCGTTCACCTGAGCGTGTACGGCTTCTCGATCGAGGCCGTGTATCTCTCCCTGGGCTCGGCCCTCGGGCTGGCCATCCTGCTACGCCTGGCGCAGGTGTGGGAGGCCGTGGTGATCCTCGGAACCGCCACGTCACTCCTGATCTACGTCGAGATGCGGCCTGAGAGCGCGGTCTTGCTGGTCACGACCATCGTAGCGCTGATCGTGTCCCCCTCGATCCAGATGGCCTACCAGTGGGAGCGCGCCGTGTTGCTGCGCGTCGGCAAGTTCCGTGGTCTCAGGAAGTCCGGCCTTTTCGTGATCGTTCCGGTACTCGACAAGGTGGCTCAGTTCGTGGACCAGCGGATTCGAGTCACGGACTTCAACGCCGAGAAGACGCTGACCGGCGACACGGTCCCGGTGAGCGTAGACGCCATCGCCCTCTGGATGGTCTGGGACGCCGAGAAGGCCGTACTGGAGGTGGAGCACTTCGAAGACGCAGTCATCCTGCTGGCGCAGACGGCGCTCCGGAACGCCATCGGAAAGAACGAGCTGGGTGACCTGCTCTCTGATCGGGACCGGTTGGGAAGGGAGATCCAGAAAGTGCTGGACGAAAAGACGAATGCCTGGGGCGTGACCACGGAATCCGTGGAGATCCGAGACATCATCATTCCACCGGCTCTGGAGGACGCGATGTCGCGGCAGGCTCAGGCGGAGCGGGAGCGCCAGAGTCGCATCATTCTAGGCACGGCGGAGACGGAGATCGCGGAGAAGTTCGCCCAGGCTTCGGGGCACTATCAGCAGAACCCCGTGGCGCTCCACCTGCGGGCGATGAACATGGTGTACGAGGGCCTGAGGCAAAAAGGCTCCATGGTCATCGTACCGTCCTCTGCCGTGGAGACGATGGGGCTTGGGGCGCTGGGTGGGCTGACTTCGTTCGGACGCAACGTGGTACCGGCGGACGAGGACGCGGCGGCAGACACGCAGGCCACGGAGGTCACGGACGCAGGATGAGGAGGCGGACCGCACGCAACCCATAGCCATTGTGACGGCCAGCATGACACCCGAAGCGACGAGCAAAACGCCGAACAGTGTTACGGCAACGGCCATCGTGGACCTCCGACTCGTCCTACCCATCGTCTCATGATGTACCCGTCGTCCTGACAAACGTACGTCGCGGGGCTCCGGGAGTCTCCTGGGATTGCTCGCCTCGACCCGTGCGGCATAGCTTGCCGCATCCAACCGAACAGGAGGCTGAAAATGAAGAAGCAACTAGTGTCCGCACTTTTCGTGCTGTCGCTGGCCGTACCCGGCGAGGTGATCGCGCAGGTGGATATCACTCGCGCGACGTACATCGGTGTCGAGCAATGGCGAGACACGATCAACTCGCTTCCGGGTGTCGACCGCCAGATCGTCAGCCAGGACATCGGCGCGCTCAATCTCTCGGTCGGAATCATCCACCGCCGCGCCCTCGTCCCGCGGACCGGCGGCGCAGGAAGGGGCGGAGCGGCCGCAGCCTCGGACTGCGGAGTCTCCTCCGGTGCGGACAGCGGAGCGAGAGGCATCCAACATCTACACCAAACCGAGACCTATATCATCGTTTCGGGGGCGGGAACGCTGATCACGGGTGGCTCGATCTTGAACGGCCGCATGTCCGGGCCGGAGAGCGTTGTGACCACGACGCTGAACGGACCGTCGTGCAGTGGACAGATCGTGGGCGACGTGCAGAGGCGTGACGTGGTCGTCGGCGACATCATCATCATTCCAGCGGGCGTGCCACATGGCTGGGCGAACATTCCCCGGCACGTGGATTATCTCAGCGTCCGTCCCGATCCCGACCGAGTCCTGCCGTCCGACTACGTGCACCCGTCGATCACGGTGTACCGGTAGGGACCAGCAGGTTGTGCCGTAGACTCGCTTTGGGGACTCGCTGAGGGCGGCGTCGGCTAGTTCGATGCCGCCTTCGGCGGGGCCTTCCGGTTGGCTGAGATCAACCGAGCAGTCTGCCGAAGAGCCCCTTCTTCTTCTTTGGGGTGGGGGCCGGTCCGCGCGAGATTCCCAGTTCCTCCTGAGCAGGGCCTAGCGTGTCCCGAGCCCGTGTTTGCTCATGCGGTTGCTCAGCGTGGTGGAGTTGTTGAGACCCAGAAGCGCGGCTGCCCGAGCCTTGTTGCCACCGGTCTGCTCGAGGGCCCGCTTGATGTAGTGGGACTCGACCTCGGCTAACACGTCATCGAGTTGGATCTTCCCCGCCGTGCACCAGATGAACGCCCGGCGTAGCCCCTTCTGGAACTCTCTCGTGTTCCCGTGCCAGGGCTGCTCGCGCAGGAAGCGCCGCGCGAGATCCGCGGCTCGCCCTGGGATGTCGCCGGGCCGGTCGTTTCTGATCGTCCGACGATTCTGGTTTCCCTCTCTGCCGAAGATGCGGGCTCCCTGCAGCGAGTCGCCTGGGAGACTGTGGTGGGCTGAGGACGCGACTGGCTAGGATGTGCGCGGATCATCGGGCTTCGCGCCGGACCCCAGACGGGTGAGCGCGTCGGACCAGTTGGGTAGCTCTCGCTCCCCTTTGGGTGAGAGCACATAGTGGCCCGTCCTTACGCGATCGAACCACCCGTAGTGGTTGTCTCGCAGGATCGAGCCGACTCGCGGCACGCCGGTGCGCTCGCTCAGGACGCTGACCTTGAGGACTCCCTCTTCCGCCAGTTGGCGGGCGCATCGTAGGACGTCCTGTCGGTAGGCGGTGAGTCGCTGCCGAGAGGAGGACCCGCCCTCTTCCGGGTCACCTACGCGTTCCGCGAATTCCCTCAGCAGGCGGTCCCGGCGACCAGCCCTCGATTTCGGTCGATACGGGGCAGGGTCCAGCACCGCCACGACCTGCCCGCGAGCGGAGACCGTGAGCAGGCCCAGGCCGAGGCGGCGAAGCAGGCCCGTCACCTGCTTCCTGCGGCCGCGCCAAGATGCGCTATGGCCCTTTCCTATGCGAAACGCGACGTAGACGCTGTCAGAAAAGGTGAGCCGATCGACCGCCTGAAGTATGAGGGCCAGGGTCAGGCGCTCTTTCAGCTCGACCACCACCGGGCCTTCATCACCTCGGACGGCCATCACATCGCAGGGCCCGATCTCTCCTTTCACCACATAGCCCTGTGCCTCCAGGAACGCCTTGATCGGGCCATAGAGATCGGTCTCAGGCATTCGCAGTCGCTCACTCCGTGCGAAGGGAATCGAAGGGATCGATCTCGAGCCCCGGCGCGAGGGTCGCGCACTGTGCTTACGGTCACCATTTTGGCTGCGTAGCACAAATCACGAGACGCTTCGCCGCGGAGTTCTGCGCGGCTTGAAGATGGGCAGTATGAGGACACATCATATGCGGCCCAGGACTAGCCCCAACCACGATGCGAGAGCCGGATGACGATCGAGCGACGAGATTTCTTGAAGAAGGCGAGTGCCGGGGCCGGTATGGCGGCCCTGGGCGCGTGCGGCGCAGGCGAAGTCAGCGTCTCGGATTCCCAGGCGGTCGTCAGCGGCCCCAGAGTGGAGTGGCGCCTTGCTTCGAGCTATCCGCCCATCACCGACATCCTGTACGGAGTGGCAGAACGGATCGGGGAAAACCTGTCGGCGCTGACCGGTGGCAACTTCACCCTGAGGGTCTACGCGCCCGGTGAGATCGTTCCGGCACTGCAGGTGATGGACGCGGTGATGCAGGGGACAACCCAATGTGGACTCTCTCCCGGCTACTACTACGTGGGGAAGAATCCGGCCCTCGCGTTCGACACCTGTCTGCCCTTCGGCCTCGACTCACGAGGGCAGATCGCTTGGCTGCTCCACGGGGGCGGACTCGAGCTGGTCAACTCCGTGTTCGCCGATTTCGGTGTGATCGGATTCCCCGCAGCATGCACCGGCGCCCAGATGGGCGGATGGTTCCGTGAGCCGGTCGGTTCACTTGCGGAGTTCGCGGGACTTCGCATGAGGATTCCCGGCATCGGCGGCGAGATCATGGCTCGCCTGGGCGCCACCGTGCAGGTGCTGGGCGCGGCCGAGATCTACCCTGCGCTGGAGCGGGGCGCGATCGACGCGACCGAATGGGTCGGACCCCACGACGACGAGAAGCTCGGGTTCCACCAGGTTGCGAAGCACTACTACTACCCCGGTTGGTGGGAACCCGGCTCCACCGCCACACTGATGGTGAATCGAGCGGCCTACGATGAACTGCCGCCCGAGTACCAGGATCTCCTCCGGACGGTCACGCGGGAGTCGATGATGTACAGCCTTGCGGCCTACGACGCGGCCAACCCCATCGCACTCCGGCGCCTGGTTGGTGAAGAGGGTGTGACGCTGCACGAATTCCCGACCGACCTCATGGAGGCGGCATGGACCGAGTCCAATGCCTATGCCGAGGAGCAGGCCGCAGCCGATGCCCAGTTCAGGGAGGTGTACGAGTCCTGGAGAGCCTTCCGTGAATCGTCCTTTAATTGGTTCGATGGCAACGAGGGCGCCTACGCCAGGTTCGCGTTCAACAAGGTGTGAAGCCCCTCCTGAGGAGGCTGCGCGGCGCCTTCGGCGTAGCGAACGCGTGGGCGGTAGTTGGAGCGGCGTTCGGTTTCGGTCTCTCGCTCGTGGCCTATTTGGAGGGCTCAGGAATCAACACGACGCCACTCTGGCGAGCCGCACTTTATTGGGGGGTGGCCGGCTTCATCGGCGGGGGAGCCTTTTCCGCCGCGCTGCCGGCCGCATAGAGGGACACCCGGGTGCAGGACTTGCCCCGGAGTCGAGTAGCCCTCTTGGGTGCGCTCGCTGGCATGGTGTTCCCGCTCGGCCTTCTCGGTCTCGTTGTGCTCAGTGGAAGCAGGGCTTATCCGCCGAGCCCGTGGTGGGCGTCCTGGGCGTCTTTGGAGGACTTGGGGCGGCTTCCGCCGCTGGGATTCTCCGGATCGCTCGAGGACAGGAGCCTTTGGCTGTCCCCGCGTCGGGGGCCGGCCAAGACCCTCGGCTGGTCGGCCTGGTCGCGTGCCCCTCGC
>JAYZBT010000121.1:0-4641 GCA_036338615.1 Gemmatimonadota bacterium | reverse complement strand
GAGGATCGTCAACCCGTACGAGTCCAGCAGATTGGGATCGACCTCGACCTGGATCTCTCTGTCGAGCCCGCCAGTGACGGCCGCCTCTGCGACCCCGTCGAGCTGTTCCAGTCGACGTCGGAACACGGTCTCGGCGAGTTCTTTGGTCTGCCAGAGATCGATGCCGCCGGAGACGGACAACGTCATGATTGGATCGGACTCGGGATCCACGCGCAGGATCGCCGGCCGCGTCGCGCTCTCGGGCAGGGACTCCCGCACGTTGTCCATGCGCTCGCGTACGTTGAGCATGGCGAAGTCCATGTCGGTGCCCCACGCGAAGCGCAGGGTCACCAGGCTCACGCCCTCCCGCGACACGGAGGTCACCCGTTCCACGCCGGGAGCGGCCGCCGCCTGCCCCTCGATGCGCTCCGTGACGAGGCGCTCGACCTCGGCGGGCGCCACGTCCGGGTAGGACGTGTAGATCACCAAGCGCGGGTAGCTCACGTCCGGAAGCAAATCGATCGGCAGCCTCACGTACGAGATGCCGCCCAGCAAGATGATCCCCAGAAAGAGCATCCAGACCGCTACGGGCCTCTTGGTGGAACCACCGGGGATGGACATGGACTAGTTCCCCCCCAGGCCGGACACAATGGGCGGCGTGCCGCCGCGAACACGGACGCCGACCGCCTCTTCGAGGCTCAGCAGCGCATCCACGAAGCTGTGGCGGGACGTAATCACCTGCCGGCGCGTCGTCGCCTCTGAGTCGAAGCTCGTGCGCAGGTCCTCGAACGTGCGGGACCCGATGCGGTACTCCTCGCGGGCCAGGCGCAGCGCTTCCTCGGCGATCTCGAGCGACCGCTCGGCGAGGCGGAGCACCTCGTGCTGGTTGGAGATCTCCAGCACTGCGCTACGAACGGTTTCTTCGATGCGCAGCCTTGCTTCGCGTTCCGCTTCGCGGCCGTTGTCAAGTTGGACCGCCGCTCGCTCCATCCCCTGACGGTTTTGGAAGTAGTTGTTGAACATCGGGATGGAGAACTGCAGGTAGAAATTGCTCTCGAGAGGCTCGTCGATGCTGACGTCGAAGATCGACGCACCCTGCGCCTGTCTCGAACGTCGATAGATGTCGATGCCCATGGAAACGGACGGCCACCACGTGTTTTTCGCCTCCTGGACCCCGAGATTGGCCGACTGCACAGAGAGCCGCGACTGGCGTAGCTCGGGGTTCACGACAAATGCCGATGCGACCAGCCGCTCGACGTCGAGGCCCGAGGGATCGAAGATGGGCAACTCCTCCTCCGCCAAGGAGAGGTCGAGCAGTTCTTCGCGACCGAGTTGAGTCCTGAGCGCGAGCACCGCCTGCGCGTAGGCGGCCTGTTGCTGCTGCAGGCTGAGCGCCTGCTGCTCGACAGCGAGTTCGGCGTTGAGCACGTCCACGCGCGTCCGTAGAGCCAGGCTGAACAGCCGTTCGGCCACCGTCATGTCGATTCGCCGCGCCTCGACCAATTCCTCTTCCGCCCGCATGAGGTCGCGCTGCTCGAGCACGTCCATATACAGGCGCTGGACCTGCACCTGGAGCCCCGTGAGCGCCCGAACCGCGGTAAGGTCGCGGTCCTCGTTCGTGAGGGACTGCCGCCGATGGGCCTGGAAGAGCGATCGGCCGCGAATGTTCCACGACAACCGAAACTGCTGAGCGGTGCTGGAGAAGTAGTTCCAGTCCGCGCCGGGGTTCGCGATCGGGTTGCCGAAGTTGTCGATACCGATGCGCTGCAGGTTGCCGGTGAAGTTGGTATTGAACAGCGACAGGTCCGCCTGCGGCAACAACTGATCGAACCACGTCGTCCGCATCTCGATGCCGTTCAACGACGCGCTGTTGCTCGCCTGCCGGTACCCCGGGTTGTTGCCCTCCGCAATGTCGAGCGCCGTTGACAGCGTGAGCCTCAATGAGTCCGCGGATTGCGCGGCAACCGCTGGAGCGAGCAGCCCGGTCGCGACAAACGCGGCGACGATCGTTACGCCTCTCATCGGCTCGGCCTCCCTCCGGCTGCCTCTACGTTGTCCACCAGGCGAACCGGTGTGCCGTGCGCCAGATAGTGATGACCGTCGATGAGCACCACCTCGCCCGGCTCCACCATGCCGTTCTCGAGACCTTCACGCAGGATCTCGACGTGGGTGTCGTTCTCCCGACCCGTATTGACGTACCGCCACGCCGCTACGCCGGCGTTACCGTCCGTCTCGTACACGAAGAGCATCGTGCGCCGCGTTCCCTCGCCGCGCTCCAGAATGGCCGCGCGCGGTACCATGACCCGGTCGGGCAGCGCCTCGGCGTCCAAAGACACCTCCGCGTACATGCCCGGTTTGATCCTGTGGTCCCGGTTGCGCAGCACGACGGTCACGCGACCCGTCCGGGTGTCTGGATCGACCACCGGGTTGATGGTCTCGATGGAGCCCACGAAGATCTCACCCGAATAGGCCGCGAACCGAACCTCGGCGCGGCGTCCTTCCGAGAGGAATCCGAGTTCGGCCTCCAGCACCTGCACTTCCACCTTGATGCGGTCGATGTCCACGACGGTCATGAGTTCCGTGCCAGCGCTCACGTACTGCCCTTCCACCACTCGTATGTCTGCGATCCTCGCTCCGAAGGGAGCCGTGACCCGAGAGCGATCGAGCTGCAACTGCGCCCGAGCGAGCGCAACCTGCCGTTGGTCGAGTCCGCTGCGCGTACGCGCGATTCTCTCGCGCTCGGCCCGGACCGCCGGATCTTCGATCTCGTCGTCGAAGAGGGTCAGCTGCCGGTAGTCCGTCTGGGAAGCGAGCAGATCAGCCTGGGCCTGCGCAACGCCCAGGGCATACTCGGTGCTGTCTATCTGGAGCACCTGACGGCCCACGGTCACGCGCTGGTTCTCCCGCACGGGCAGTCCCTGCACCACGCCGCCGACCTGGGCGGTGAGCATCGTCCTGCGGAACGCTTCCGCCTGTCCTGCCGCACCGACGCGGATCCAGAGCGTGTCCCGAAGCACCTCAGCGCCTCCCACCGGTTGCGGCATGTCGGCCGAGAACTGGCTGCCACCGCTGGTTTCCGGGAGGTCGACTTCACTGCCGTCGGCGACCGTCCCTGCTTCGGCTTCCTCGGTCGAACCTCCCAGGCGCCACCAAACGCCCGCGCCCAGTAGAACGAGAAGAAGCAGCACTGTGGCCAAGCTCAGTGTGCGTCTGGAAAAGCTCATGGTACATCCTCAACGTGCGAGTTTCGCGAGTATTGGCACCGGCATGGGAAGCGATCGTCCATAGGACGCAGCACCCGATAGCACCGTTGCACCGACAGTTGTAGAAGATCCATACGGAGGGTGGAGCCCGTGCGACTCCCCCCCTACGCCTCTCTCGAGGCTCCTGCGCCTACGCTGGGGGCGTACGTTCTCTTCACATAGTCACTGAGGATCTGCTTGAATTCGTCCACCAGCCCATCGCCCTTGAGCGTTGTGGAATGGCGACCGTCAATATAGACCGGCGCCTTCGGCTGCTCGAAGGTGCCCGGTAACGAGATCCCGATGTTGGCGTGCTTCGACTCGCCGGGCCCATTCACGACACAGCCCATCACGGCCACGTCCATCTCTTCGACGCCTGGATAGTCACGGCGCCACTCGGGCATCATCTCCCGGATGTAGTCGGTGATGTCCTCGGCCATTTCCTGGAAGAACGTGCTCGTGGTGCGCCCGCAGCCCGGACAGGCCGTCACCTGAGCTTCGAAGTGCCGAATGCCCAAGGACTGAAGAACCTGCTGGGCGATGCGCACTTCCTCCGCGCGGTCCCCCCCTGGTCGGGGAGTCAGCGACACCCGGATGGTGTCGCCGATTCCGTCCAAGAGAATGGGCGACAGCCCGGCGGTCGTCGCTACGATGCCCTTCGCTCCCAGGCCCGCCTCGGTGAGGCCGACATGCAGTGGGTATTCGCAGCGGGCCGCGAGCATTCGGTAAACGGCGATGAGGTCCCGAACCGTGGAGACCTTGGTGGAGATCACAATGCGATCGTGTCCCAGCCCTATTTCTTCCGCCAGTTCGGCCGAGCGCAGGGCGCTCTCGACCATCGCGTCGAGCAACACCTCTCTTGCGTCCTTGGGCGCGGACGCCACGGCGTTGGCGTCCATGAGCTCGGTGAGCAGTCGCTGATCCAAGGAGCCCCAATTCACGCCGATGCGCACCGGTTTGTGGTGCTCGAGGGCCACCTCGATGATTTGCGTGAAGTTCGCGTCGCGATGCTTGGTGCCGACGTTGCCCGGGTTGATGCGCAGCTTGGCCAGCGCGTCCGCGGCATCCGGATACTTCTTGAGCAGGATATGGCCGTTGTAGTGGAAGTCCCCGACGATGGGCGTAGCGTAGCCGGCATCCCTGAGGCGGCTGGTGATCTCTGGAACCGCCCGGGCGGAGGCGTCGTTGTTGACGGTGACGCGTACGAGTTCGCTGCCCGCGTCCGCCAACAGGCGCACTTGGTCGACCGTCGACCCCACGTCCGCAGTGTCGGTATTGGTCATCGACTGGACGATGACCGGGGCAGAGCCGCCGATGGTCACCCCTCCGACGTCGACGCTGACGGTTTTCTTGCGCTGTACTGTAATCACCGCCAGCCCCCGAAGCGCGCCGTCAACGCGACGGCGAGCGCTACGCCAGC
>JAYZBT010000120.1:0-11862 GCA_036338615.1 Gemmatimonadota bacterium | reverse complement strand
GGAGCAGGGCACATGCAACATCACGAGAACGCGGGAGTGCTCTCGTGACCCTCACTGCAGGGAGCGGCCCCACTGTTCGATCAGCGTCCGTTCCCATTCCCGTTCCCGGCCCCCCGGGCCCCCCCCGCCGCCGCAGGCGCGCGTTGATCTTCGTCCTCGGCCGGCGCGGTCCAGAAATCCGGGTTGTCCGGGGCCAAGGCTGCGACCTCACTCGAGTAGAGGGCCGCGTTGAAGAGCACCTTGAACGTACCGAATGGCTGAGCCCGCCACTGTGGCTTCATGCCGAGCAGCACGACCCGTCCGTCCCCGTATTTCACGTCCAGCACCGCCGCGTACCCCTGCACATGCTGCTCTCCGAGGAAATATCCTGACAGGAGTGGGGACCCGTTCTCGGGGTACTTCGCCAGTATGTGACCCTCGAAGTCTTCTTTGGTCGTAAACACCGGGCTGCCGCCAACGAAGACCTTCGAGCGCTCGCTCATGCCGCTCATGACCGGGTGAGAGGGATCCACGATCAGCTCCACGATCGCCCCACCGGCGAAGTACTCGTCCCGCGGCACGTCCTGCACCACGTTTTCAACGGGCAGGTGGAACTCTTCGACCGCGAAGCGGCTCGAGCCGTTGATCGTGACCAACGTCCCTCCCGCCCGGACGAAGGCGTCCAGCTCGCGCACTCCCTCGGGACCGATACCCCCCACGTACCGGGGCGGGACGGAGCCCTTACTGAACCCGTCCATGATCTGCCCGCCGCGCATGTCGGCCAAAACGATCACGTCATATCGGGAGAGCAGGTCGCCCGCTCTCACTTCCGCGCTGTACAGGCTGGTGAATTCGATGCCATACATTTCGAGCAGCCAACGCGTCCAACCCTCGTCCATGCTGGCGTTCCACGGGCGGAACAGTCCGATGCGCGGCTGACCCACCTCGGAACCCGCCGCCCCCCCCCTCGAGGCTCGTAGAGCGTAGCGGCCCACGAGCGCGTTCTGCTCGTCTCCGGAGAGGCCGGTGACGATCCAGTCGCCGCTCGATCCGCCGGCGCCGTCCACCCCGGCGGAGCCGGGCTGGAAGCGGACACTCCCACCATTTCGCCTCGCCTCGGCGAGCGCCTTGTACGAGTTGTTCTGAGCTGGGTCGAGCAGCAACGCCCCTCCTCCTCCGGTCGCCACACCCGCTGGCGGCACGATCGCGTGCGCGACAGGATGGCTGTCGAAGCCGACGCCAGGGGGCGTGTCCCACGGCTGTGCGTCTCCCGGCGCGTCCCAGGCGAGTGCCTCGGCGCTCAGCTTCGCGATGGCAGCGCGAACGTCGTCCGCGAGCGGCGTGCGAGCCTCGACGACCTTCACGTCGAACTGATACGGGAGGGTCCAGCCGGAAACATCGTACGGCTGCTCAGGAGGGCCCTCCGGATACTCTCGCAGATCGGGATAGTCCTGCACCGCGAAGAGCTGACGTACGAAGTTCGCGTTCGCTTGGTCCATGGGGATCACCCAGGTGCCGGCCGCATGGCTGACGCCGTCCACCGTGACCGCACTCGAAAGCTGCTTGACGTCGACCCCGTTGAAGGCCAGTCGACGCAACATCTCGACGGCCGCTACCGGGTCACGCTGATCCTGCGCGATGAAGTAGGCGTACGGTGGGCCGTCCCGGTATTGCTCGATGACGTCCCTGGCCGCCTGAAATCGGTTGAAGAGCAGGTCGTTCTTGTATTTGGCCGCTACGTCGAGGACCGACACCGAAGCGGTCAGCATGTAGTCGACAGCATCCCTGATGCGCCACCAGCCCCCCTCCCACGGGCTCGCGTACAGCGACTGAGGTCGCAAGTCACGCTGGCTCTGCGGGAAGTCGTTGATGGTGTAGAAGTGAGGGGTCGCATAGCGGTACAGGCCCGTTTCAGTCAGGAGCGACGCGACGTTGTGGAAGTTGTTCGCGTGATCCATGAAGCCGGGATACCAGTTATCGAAGCCGCTCCCCATGTGCACCGCACCTTTCTGTCCACGCTCCTCGAGCGCCTGAGCCATCGCCATCCCGATCAAGTTGACCGTGCGCCACATGAGCGGGTGCACGTTGGGGCTGATCGGCTCAGCGAAGGGCGGGATCCAGATGCGGGCCGGGAAGGGCGCTGTCTGGTGGTGGTTGTAGATGATCTGCGGCTCCCAGTATCGATCCAGGCGCGTGACCACGCGGGACTCGATCTGGTTGAGCCCGTATCCATCTCGGTTGTTGTCGTGCCCGATGTACTTCTGATAGAGAAAGGGCGTGCCCGCGACCTCGTACTGGGTGCCGAGATTCTCGTAGTACCAATCCGAGACCATCGTCTGCCCATCCGGATTGATGCTGAACCAGAGAACGAGGATGACGTTGTCCAGGATCGCCGAGATCTCCTCATCGCCGTCGCCAGTCGCGAGATCGTAGGCGAGTTGGATCGTGTGTTGGGCGTGTGCGACCTCCGTCGCATGCAAACCTCCGTCGATATGCACGATCGCCTTGCCCTCTTCGGCGAGCGCGCGTGCATCCTCGGCGGTAAGGTCGTCCGTCGGGTACGCCAGTCGCTGAGCGATCTGCCGGTATCGCTCGGCGTTCCTGAGATTCTCAGCCGATGATATCAGCGCGAGGTACCACGGACGGCCGTAGCTCGTCTCACCAACCTCACGCAACTCTACCCTGTCCGATGCGTCAGCCAGGCGCTGGAAGTAGTCCAGCGACTGCTCGTAGTTGACCAACTCGAAGTCCGCGCCGACCGGATATCCCAGGACGGATTCGGGTGTAGGGATCTGGGCTGCCGCAGGGGCGGGGAGCGCCAGCAAGCACACACCGGCAACGGCTGTAAGGACCCGCATTTTGGCTTCTCTGCGCTGAAGACTCGGAACTGAGGAGGCAGCAAAATGTCCTTCCCGCCAGTGCTGTGCCAGGCCACCCACGCGTACGTCACATCTTGAACAATTCCCAGCCAGCGGCCAGTCTACGCGAGAAGACACCGACCTCCTGCCTCGCCATGAACGACAGCATCACAAACAACGACAGAGATATGCTCCGGCACGCCCTCGCCACGCTCGCCTATCGTGGCGGCAAGGCCTTGAGAGGTGCGCCCGCAGAGTTCGGCCAATTCCGAATCGGCGCCACGAGTCGCACCCCGGCCGAGGTTCTCGGCCACATTTGTGACGTGCTCGACTGGGGCCTGGCAATGGCGGAGGGCGAGCACGTGTGGTCGGAGACCCGCTCGACGGAGTGGCAGCAGCAAGTGGACCGTTTCTTTGCCGCACTCACCGCATTCGACGCGTTCTTGGCGTCGGATCGGGAGCTCGGCTTTCCCGTCACCCAGCTGCTTCAGGGGCCGGTCGCGGACTCACTCACGCACGTGGGCCAGATCGCGATGCTACGCCGGCTCGCGGGGGCGCCCGTGAAGGGGGAGAACTACGCCAAGGCCGCGATCAGGACGGGCGTGGTCGGCCCGGATCAACCCGCCGCCGAGTTGGAGTTCGACTGAGGCGTCGATCAGTCGTCATCGTCCCAGTCGTCCTCGTCCTCCTCCAATTCCTCGTCTAACTCGTCGTTCGGCTACTCATTCAGCTCTGCCTCCAGCCCCTCGTCGAGTTCTTCGTCGAACTCCTCGTCCAACTGCCCACCCTCTGGGTCGATCACGGCACAGCCTGCACGCTGGGGATCTGATACAGTCTTCGCATTTCGATCTGGAAGGTGACGTGGTCGATTCCGTGACTCGCCATGAGCTTTCGGACCTCGGTCAGCACGCGGCTGTGCTCGATCGGGTCGTCGATCACCCCGTGCGCCGAGATCGCCACGAATCCGCTGGTCAGCGTCCAAACGTGCACATCGTGCACATCGTCGAGACCGTCGATGCTCGCCAGGGCGGCCAGCACGCCGTCCATGTCGACATGAGACGGGACCGACTCGAGCAGGACATCGGTCGCTTCGCGAACCAACTTCCAGGCGCTGAACAGGATCAGGAGCGCGATTACCACGGAGATGATGGGGTCCGCGGGTGTCCATCCGGTCGTCAGTACGATGATCCCCGCGGCGATCGCTCCTACTGAGCCCAGCAGGTCACCGAGCACGTGTAGGTAGGCGCCTCGGACGTTGAGATTGTCGTGCGCATGGCTGTGCAGCAAAAAAGCGCCAGCCACGTTCACGGCCAACCCGAGCGCCGCCACGCTGAGCATGATCGTCCCGTCGATAACCACCGGGTCCCGAAGCCGCTGCCATGCCTCGAAGACAATCAGTCCCGCGATCGCCAGTAGGGTCGCCCCGTTCACGAGTGCGGCAAGAATCTCGAGGCGCACGTAGCCGAACGTGCGCTTGGTATTGGGCGGCCGCTGGGCGATGCGCATCGCGAACAGAGACAGCCCGATCGCGGCGGCGTCCGTGAACATGTGGCCGGAATCGGCGAGCAACGCGAGCGAACCCGAGAGCAGGCCTCCGACGATCTCCGCGACCATGAAGAGCGCCGTGATGATCAGGACCCACTTCAGGCGTTGGCTTTCCGCACCCCGGGACACCAGGCCACGATGGGCACCAGCGCCCAAGCCGTGATCGTGGCTGTGATCGTGACGGTGACCGTGGTGGGCGCTCATCCCGACTCCTTGTTCGACACAGCGTCGGCCGCGGCCAGCGCCCGGCCCAGCAGAATCGGGCCACCGAGAATGTTGCCGAGGATGACAGCCATTGCCAAGGCGACGACGCCGGCGCCGAGCTCCGGAAATTTTACCTCGATCATCAAAATCAGCCCCAGGGAGACCCCCCCCTGGGATATCAGTCCTTGCCAAGCCCTTTCCTGGATCAATGGCCCCGCGCCGGCCATTCGCGTGCCCTTGATGGTCGCCCAGCGAGTCAACGCCGCTCGGGCGAGCAGGAGCGCGGCCGCGGCGAAACCGAAGCGCGCCACCGCGGCCAGGTCGAGGCTCGCGCCCGCGATCGTGAAGAAGAACGCGAATATGACGACTGCCACCGATCGGATGCCCGCGATCATCCGTTCGCCGGCAGGTGAAAGATTCTCGATCACGAATCCCGCCGACACACCGGCCAGCAGTAGCTCGACGTGCAGCTCTTCGGCGAGCACGACGAGCAAGGACACGAACAAGAAGGTGGCGAACGGCGAGCGCGGGTCGGTCTCCTCCCCGCCCAGGTATTGCGAGAAGACCCAACCCATCGCGGCGCCAAGCAACAGCGCACCGCCCACCTCCCGCGCGAGTTCCAGCAACTCGTGGGACGAAAACGCGGCCGCCGGATCGAGCAGCGGTGTGACCAGCGCGAGCGTCAACGTGAAGAACACGATCACCACCACGTCCTTCACAATCGTGACGCCGAGGATGACGTCCACCATTGCGCCCTTGGCGTGCCTCTCTTCGATCACGGCTACCGTGAGGTCCGGCGACGAATTCGCTGACCAGATGCCCAGCAAGAGCGCTACCGCCAGAGTGCCCTGCAACGACATCTCGGCCAGGAACGGCACGAGCGGACTCACGGCGAGCACCACGAGGGCCATCCCCAACCACACGGTGGCGGTGACCACGAGCGTCGTTACGACGATCGCCTTCGCCTGAGGCCTCAGCGTCTCCACCTGCAGCTCGCCGCCAGCCAACATCGCTATGAGCGCGAGCGCGAAACTGTCGACGAGTCTCAGGTCGTCCACAGCCCCTGGCGGCAACAATCCCACCAGCGAGGGCCCTGCCACGATGCCGACCACGATGAACCCCGTGAGGCGGGGCAACCCCACCGCACTCGCGAGCGCCCCCGCCGCGGACGCGGCGAGCAGGACGAAGCCCACCAGGATCGCCAAACGTCCGTCCTGATAGGAGGCATCAGCCACCTGAGAAGTCAGCCATGTCATGCCAAAGAGCAACGCGAGCGCCGCGACCGGCCGCAAAAAAACGGCCGGTGCGCGCGATGGACGGGCTAAAGGCGGCATATGCTCATGGACGGGAGTCCGTGGAGGGCGGTCGTTCCACCCGCCTAGTTGGCTGATCAGTCAGCTAGTACAATAGAATGCTCGCGACCACCCTCAACCGCCATATATGCCGCACCAAATCAACCCGTTGCTCTCGGACCAATTCAGAATTCCGTTCCATCTGATCCGCGCAGAGCACGTGGAGTCCGGGATTCGGCAGGCGCTCGAGGAAGCCCAGGCCCAGGTCGACGAACTCGCTGGGCTCACTGGTGACGCGACCTGGCTGAATACGATCGAGCGGCTCGACGCGATCACAGAGCGGCTGAGTCGGTGCATCACGCCCGCCAGCCATCTCATCTCCGTCGCAGAGACGCCCGAACTGCGCGCGGCGTACAACGCCGTACTCCCCGAAATCTCGGCTTTCTTTTCCCGGCTCCCACTGAACGCGTCGCTATGGCGGCGAGTGAAGGCGTTCGCGGACACCGCCGAGGCTTCGCAACTGGCGGGCACGCGGGCTCGGCACCTGATGAAGACGGTCCGCGACTTCAGGCGGGCGGGTGCCGACTTGGGCGAGGAGGACAAGGAGCGTCTGGAAGGGCTTCAGGTCGCGCTGGCCCAACTGCAACACAAGTTCGGCGAAAACGTGCTGGACGCGACGGCGGCGTACGAACTCAACGTTACCGACGAGAATCGTCTGGCCGGCGTCCCCGAGGCAGCCTTGAGGCGAGCAAGTGCGAAAGCCGAGGAGAAGGGACTCAGCGGCTGGCTGCTCACGCTCGATTACCCATCGGTGGAGCCGATTCTGAAGCACTGCGAGGATCGGGAGCTCCGCCGCGAAATCCATCACGCCTTCGTCACGCGCTGTCGGGCCGGAGATTTCGACAACCGACCGCTGCTGGCTCGGATACTCCGCATGCGCCACGAGGTCGCCACGATCCTCGGCTACCAGAGTTTCCCCGACTACGTGCTCGAGGACCGCATGGCTGGGAAGGGCGAGCGAGCCATCGAATTCGAGCGCGACCTCGTGGACCGGACTCGGTCTTCGTGGCAGCGCGACATCGACCAGCTGCGAGACTTCGCCGGTGACCTCGGCATCGACGGCGTGGAGCCTTGGGACGTCGCCTTCGCCATGGAAAGGCTGCGAAAGGCGCGTTTCGACATCGACGACGAGGCGTTGCGCCCTTACTTCCCGCTCGATCAGGTGCTCGAAGGTCTATTCGGGATCGTGCAGCGCACATTCGGCTTCCGGGTCGAGCAACGCGAAATCACCGAGCTCTGGCACTCCGACGCGTGCTACTACGAGATGTTCGACGAATCCGATCAGCAGGTCGGAGCATTCTATACCGACTGGTTCCCGCGAAAGGAAAAGCGTCAGGGCGCCTGGATGAACGACTTCATCACCGGTGGGCCTCGGGAGGGTGGCTTCGCTCCTCATCTCGGAGTCATCTGCGGCAACTTCACGCCGTCCGATGGCGACCAGCCGGCGTTGCTCACGCATCGTGAAGTGGAGACCATCTTCCACGAATTCGGCCACCTGCTGCACCACTGCACCTCGCGTGTCGAGATCGCGGGGCGCGCGGGCATCCACGTTGCATGGGACTGGGTGGAGTTCCCCAGCCAGCTCATGGAGAACTGGACCTGGGAGCGAGAGGCGCTCGACCTCTTCGCCCGGCACCACGAGACGGGTGAAGCGCTACCTGCGGACCTGTTCGATCGGATGGTGGCCACGCGCCGCTATATGGGCGGGTGGGCACAGATGCGGCAACTCTCGCTGGGCACCCTGGACCTCGCGCTCCATGGCGAGTTGGCGCCCAAGCTGAGCGCAGACGCGAGTGATGACGCCGACGGAGCGGCCGACGAGAGGCAGGGTGGCGAAGTGATGGCATTCGGAGAATCCCTATTCCGCGACTTCGTACCGCATCCGAGCTTCGCGGAACTGCACTCGCTGACGTCGTTCACGCACCTTTTCGCCGGCGGATATGCATCCGGTTACTACAGTTATTTGTGGTCCGAGGTGCTCGACGCGGACGCGTTTACCCGCTTCAAGCGGGAGGGCGTCTTCAACCGCGAGACGGGACGCAGCTACGTCGATTCGATCTTGAGCCGCGGGGATTCTGCCGAGCCGGAGCAGCTCTTCCGCGAGTTCATCGGGCGCGATCCGGATCCGGCCGCGCTGCTCGAGCGGAACCTCGGTCCCGCGAGCGCTTAGAAAGACAGATGAACAACATCACGACGGTCGGAGTCCTGGCACTACTCGCGGTCGCGGCGACAGGCTGCGACTCGAGCGGCATCGCATACGGCGACGTCAACAGCATCATCGCCGTAATGGCTCCGGATCTTTGGAGCGAGGTGGAAGAGGACGTGTACGGGGCTCTGGAGCCCACCATTCGAACGGTCCGCGACGAGAAGACGTTCACCGTCACGTACCAGGAGCCCTTCGCACAGTACTGGAGAGAGCTTCGACGCTTCCGTCAGATCCTGCTCGTGGGAACCGCCACCGATCCGATCGTGATCGAGGCGCTCGACCGGGCGGGCGAGGAAATCGGCGAACCAGGCCTCTACCAGATCGGGGACGTCTGGGCTCGCGGCCAGTCGATTACGCTCGCGCTGCTGCCGGACGGCGGAGGCGCGGACGAATTGCGCGGGCACCTGACCGCTGTGAACGAGTTGCTGGACGGTCAATACCGCTCGTGGGTACGCAACCGGATGTTCATATCCGGCGTCGACTCCGCTCTCGCGGACACGCTGCACATCGAAGCCGGCTTCACGCTGTTGCTTCCCGAGGTGTACGACTGGCGCCAGGCCGACTCGGTCTACGTCTTCCGCAACGACAATCCAGATCCGTCGGAGCTCATCCGTGAGATCGCCGTGACATGGCGCACGCCGATCCCGCCCGACATGCAGCCGGAGACGATCCTGACCTGGCGCGAGCAGCTGGTCGAAGACTACTACTCCGAGCCACAAATGCACGTGCTCGAGAACGCCTCCGCTGGACCCTTCGAGTACCGCGGCCGTTTCGCCTATCAGATCCAAGCGGAATGGACGAATCCACCGGATCGGAGCTGGCCCGCGGGAGGTCCCTTCATTACGCGGGCGGTCCTGTGCGAGAACCAGAATCGAATGTACCTGATCGATTCGTGGCTCTATGCGCCCGGGAAAGAGAAGTACGAGTACATGATTCAACTCGAGTCCGTCCTGGACTCGTTCCGGTGCGGAGCCGCTTAGCGAACCGAAACCGAGCCGATGATCGGGAACAGCCGCGTGAGCCCGAGAGTGTAGCGGGCGTTAGACACTCCCTGTTCAGGAGGAAGACTCATGCGCCGAACCCTGCAACCGGCCGCACTCCTAGCCGCAGCAATCTTCGCCAGTGCGGCGTGCGCGCAGCAGCCCCCGGCGAGCCAGCACGGAACCGTCGCCCAGGCTGTGAACACCACCGTGATCACGCTAGAGTACGACCGCCCGGTCCTGAGGGGACGCTCCATATTCGGCGAGCTCCTCGACTACGATGTCGTTTGGACGCCGGGCGCGAATCGAGCGACCTGGATCGACTTCTCGGCACCGATGAAGGTCCAAGGTCAGGAACTGGCGGCCGGTCGCTACGGCGTCTGGACGATCCCTCAGGAGAACGCCCCGTGGGAGATCATCTTCGTGAGCGAGTGGGACGCGCACCATTCGTACTTCTCGCGCGAGACCGAGGTGTTGCGGGTCGAGGCGCGCGCGGAGGAGGGCGCCAATATGGAAGTGCTCGCATTCTACTTCCCGTTGGTCGGCCCGTACGAAACGACGCTGCGCTTCCATTGGGGCACGGTCGTGGTGCCGCTACGGATCGAGGTGGGGCACTGACCTCAGTCTCCGAGGCCTCTCGGGCGTGGGCGCCCCGTCTGCTCATCTCGTTGGCGGCGTTTTGGCTGCCGCTGGGCGCGGCCGCTCAGAGCGCGAGCACATCGGCGATCCGGGGCACGGTGCGGACCGCGGACGGCGCGGCGGTCGCGGGGGCGGCGGTCGAGCTGAGGCTCGAGTCCACGGGTGCGAGCTACGGACGGCTCACGAGCGCTGACGGGCGATTCGCTCTACGACTCTTGCCGCCAGGCGGACCGTACGTGCTCACGGTCTCCGGGCTGGGATTCAGCACCGTTCAGGAAGCAGACATCCAGCTACGGCTGGGAGAGATGCTCGACCTCGATATCACGGTCCAACAGCAGGCGATCCCGCTGGCGGGCCTGCGCGTCGAGCTGGAGCGGGACGCCGTCTTTCGCATCCCTCAGATCGGCCCAGCGACCTTCGTCGACCGAAACACGGTCTCGTCGCTTCCTCTGCTTTCGCGCGACCTGACTGAGCTCTCGGTACTGTCTCCACTCGTGAAGACCTCGGACGGCGGCTTCAGCATCGCCGGTCAAAACGACCGCTACAACGCGGTTCTGATCGACGGATCTCCCATGAAGGACGTGTTCGGTCTGACCGCCGCCGGAACGCCCGGTGGCCGGGCGGGGGCGCGCTTGATTCCGCTGGAGGCGGTCGCACAGTACGAAGTCCTCATCGCGCCGTTCGATACCCGTCTCTCCGGTTTCACCGGAGGTGTCATGAACGCCGTCACACGGACAGGAACCAACCGCTGGGAGGCTTCGGGTTTCGCTTATCTGCGCAACCCCGTGCTCACAGGCGACCTGACGATTCCGGGCTTCACCGTCGAGCCGTCCGGGGTGTCGCGCGACCTGTACGGGTTCAGCCTCGGCGGGCCGCTCCTACGGGACAAACTCCACTTCTTCGTGGCCGGCGAATTCGAGCAGCGGGGCCAACCGCCGAACGGTTTCAACCTCGGTCGGGACAACCCGATCCTGACGCGCGTCAGCCAGGGAACCATCGACTCGCTGAGCATCGCGTTCGGCTCCACGTACCAGCTCGACATCGGCGACGCCAGCGACTACGTGCTGGAGCGCACGGTCGGAAATGTCTTCGCGCGCCTGGACTGGCGTATCAACCGCCAACATCGGGTCAGCGTGCGTCACGTATTCGCTGGCGCGGACGACGACGCGGTGCCCAACCGAACGGCCTTCGAGTCGTACGAACTCTCTTCCAACACCGTCGATCTCTCATCGCGCAGCTACGCGACCACGTTCCAGGCCCTGTCCACGTTCGGAGCTTGGTCGAACGAGGCCCATGCCACGGTGCAGACGGTCAGCGACGCGAGCACTCCGCGCGCGACCTGGCCGCAGGTCGAGGTGGAGACGCACTCGGCTCTCGGCGGCCTAGGCGTGAACCGATCGGTCCGCATCGGGTCTCGCTACTCGAGCCAGGCGGACGACCTGAAGCAGAAGACACTGCTGCTGAGCGACGTGCTCTCCGCGGAGTGGGGTGAGCATACCACCACCTTCGGAATCTCCGCGGCGCGCTATTCGATCGACCAGCTCTACCTGCCCGGCTCGGCGGGCTACTATCGCTTCGGATCGATCGGCGCGGTGAGCAACAACACGCCGCTCTACTATGAGCGCTCCTTGCTCGCGGAGGGGCAGCCTTCACGTATCGCGTTCGACGTCTGGGAGCTGGCCGGACACGTACAGGACGAACTTCGGGCTACCGACCAGCTCACGTTGACGTACGGTCTTCGGCTCGACGTACCCGTCCTGCCGGTGCGTCCGGACGAGAACCTCGATGTGCAGAGACTCTTCGGAAAGAGCACGAACGTGGTGCCGACCCGTCAATTGCTTTTCAGTCCCCGGCTCGGGTTCCGTTGGCAAAGCGACGGGGATCGCATCACGCAGGTGCGCGGCGGAATGGGCCTGTTTTTAGGGCGCCCCCCTCTTGTGTGGTTGGCCAACGCTTATGCGAATACCGGCCTGCGCAATACCACGCTCGTATGCGACGGGGGTCCGAACGTCGACGGCAATGGTGCCAACAACCGCTCCCCGTTCTTCGACCCCGGGGCGCCCCCCACGACTTGCGTGGCGAGCACGCCCGCTTCGCTC
>JAYZBT010000119.1:0-10279 GCA_036338615.1 Gemmatimonadota bacterium | reverse complement strand
CTGCGCACGAACTCGGACGCTCATCTGCGAGATCTGAACGAGTCGGCCGAGGCCCCCACCGCTGCCGCCCCGTCGACGGTGGAGGTGCGGTCGATGCGATACGCGGGCGCACCGAGGTAGGCCCAGCTCAAGTCGTTTCGTGAGGGGCCGGTTTGGCGGGGCTACATTGCGTTCCAGGACCGCGCGTCGGGGCAGGTCCACCGCACCACGACGATCTTCCGCGAGAACGACCCCACGGACCTTCGGGAGCGCTTTTTGAGCCTCGAAGAAGCGGCTCTGATGGCCTTTCTGCACTCCACGCTCCCGTAGCGGTTTTTAGCAAACTATTCCTGGCGACCGAGGACTTCGGTCTGCTGCGCGCGGATCTCCAAACTCCGTGAGCCACTTACACTTCCACGAACGATGATGCGTTGGGAGTAAGCTGCGATCCGTTGTGGGAACAGTTGGTTATCACAAATCGTGAGAATTGTGACTCGTTGTGGGACAACATGTTAGATATCTGGATTTTTCTTGTGATCCGGCCAACAAAAGGGTTGCGCGCCCCTCCAGACGGGCTTACTATGGTGTCATTCACTGAAGCTATTGGAGCCCCCTAGCCGCTGCTGACGTGGATCTCCTCCGCGAGCGGCGGCATTCTGGAATCTGTAAATTCTGCACTTAGACATCGGGAGAATTGTGTCCATGTGGGAGACGTGTTCTGTACAGCTCAACGTGCGCTTGCCGCGCGACATCGCCGCTCAGGCCGAAGAGGTCCAGAAGACGGATCCAGAGTTCCTGAGTCGCGTGGTCCTGTACGGACTCACACGGCGCTCTATTTACAGACACCTCCGCGAACAGAGCGAGAAGGATACCTCGCAAGACGTGCAGGAGGCTCCGCAGGCCGTTTCCTAGGAACTTGCGTTTACAGGCCCTCGGGTTCATACCTTTGGGCGTGATCGAAGCCGACGTAACCGATCACGTCCGGCGTAGCCGGGCCTTTTTTCACGTCCAGCGGGAGCACCGCCGTGGACGCAGGTCAACAGGGCTCCGGAGAGCCGGTTGAAGTCCTGCGCGCGAAGTACCTCGACTACTGTTCAGCTCAGGTCGCCGACCTTCTCCTGTATCTGAGCCCGGACGAGATCTACTTGCTCGCCCAACGGGCCTACCGAGAAGAGGGTCGGGAAGAGGCTCTCACGTACGTCGAGATGGTTCGTGTCGCCACTGATTGGCTGTCCCGGAAGATCTCCCTACCGCCCTTCGATGTGTGGTTGGAAGACTACCGTGCCCACCCCGCGAGATACGAGGACTACTTCATCGGCCTCTGGGAGTCCGAGGCCGAGATTCCCGTAGACGGCTGATTCAGAAGGGCAGGTCGTCGTCCGTCTCGCTGGCGCCGGGCTGTCTTCCCCCTCCACCACTGTCACTGACCCCGCCCCCGCTCCCGCTCGAGCGGTCAGGGCCGACGCCACCCCCGCCACCGCCGGTCGTCGAGCCGAGCATCACCATCTCTTGCACCACGATGGCGGTCCAGTACTTCTTGCCCCCTTCGCCTTCGGTTTGTGAGTACTCGATGCGGCCCTCCACGTACAGCCGGTCACCTTTCTTCACCCACTGCTCGACGATGTCCACCAGGCGTCCGAAGAACGTCAGCCGGTGCCACTCGGTCTTCTCTTGCTGTTGGCCGGAGCGGTCGGACCAAGAGCGGTTCGTCGCCACGGAGAGCTTGGCTACGCGCGCGCCTGACGACGTCGCACGGATCTCAGGCTCGTTACCGACGTTCCCGATCAACATCACCTTGTTCAGGGACCGGCTCATAGAAGCTCCTGCTTCGGGCTCTCACCCGGGTCAGACGAGAAAAGTGCGGCGTGGGCGCGGACCCTCGCGGCTAGCGAATCGCTCGAATCGGCGCGCAAAGGTAAGTCGTGACGGAGCGTTTTTCCATCGCTGGCCGAGCCGCTATCTTGCTCGATTCCGACAGTTCAATGCACCCTTTTCGAGGACGGTCCGGGCATGGCCGATCTGACCTCCATCCGAGTCGAGCGGGACGCGGAGATCGCGGTCGTTTCCGTCGATCGACAGGACAAGCTGAATGCGCTCAACGCGGAGGTGGTCGCCGAGTTGGGGCAGGTGTTCGAGAGTCTTCGGGAGGACGAGCATGTGCGCGGCGTCGTCCTCACCGGAGCCGGCGACAAAGCGTTCGTCGCGGGCGCGGACATCGGCGAACTCGCCGAGATGGATTCGATCTCGGGCGTTCGCATCAGCCGAGCGGGGCAGGCTGTCTTCACGGCGATCGAGCGGTTCCCCAAGCCGGTACTCGCCGCGGTCGGTGGCTATGCACTCGGGGGAGGCTGTGAGCTGGCGTTGGCCTGCCACATTCGCGTTGCGAGCGAGAACGCCCGCTTCGGACAACCCGAGGTTGGACTCGGCATCATTCCGGGGTACGGAGGAACGATCCGGCTGGCGCGCTTGGTGGGCCTTGGCCGGGCCATCGAACTCACGCTGACTGGGGAGATGGTGGGTGCGGAACGCGCCGAACGGATCGGGCTGGTGTCCGCGGTGGTCCCCCGGGAGTCGCTGCTAGAGGACTCCAAGAGCCTGTTGCGCAAAGTCACCAAGAACGGACCTGTCGCGGTTCGCATGGCGCTCGAGTCCATTTACCGAGCACTCGACACCCCGACGACCGATGCCCTCGACTACGAGTCATCGCTCTTCGGGCTCCTCGCTTCGACCGAGGACATGAAGGAGGGTATGTCGGCCTTCATGGAGAAGCGGAAAGCGGACTTCAAGGGACGCTGAAATCCGTTAAATTCCCCTATGCAATCCGGGACTCTCCCAACCTCTGGTCCGTGCGTCTGAGCGGGCTCACCATTCGCCACTTCCGCAACCTCGGAAGTCAGGAATTGGAGCTACCCGTCGAGGGCGTCGCATTGATCGGCGACAACGCACAGGGCAAGTCGAATTTCCTCGAAGCGATTTACTATCTCGAGACCTTTCGGTCCTTCCGCGGCGCCAGCGACGAGCAACTCGTCGCGTTCGAGCAGGGGGTGTTTCGCGTATCCGCGACCCTGGAGGCGGACGAGGTCGACGGGTCGTCACAAGTCGCCGCCGCTTTCGAGAAAAGGGGGAAGCGCAAGAAGGTTTCGGTCGACGGCGTCGAGCCAGATCGCATGGGTGACGCGCTCGGGCGCCTCGGCGCTGTGATCTTCTCCCCTGCGGACGTGGATCTGGTAAGCGGAGGGCCCTCTGAGCGCCGGCGTTTTCTCGACATCGTACTGTCGCTCGGCGAACCCGGGTACCTCGCGGCGCTCCAGGACTATCGAAAGATCCTTGCCCGCCGAAACGCCTCCCTGAAGGACGGGCAGCCCGGCGCGGTGGTCATGGCTTGGGACCGCGGACTCGTCACGAGTGGCTCGGTCGTGATGCGGGCGAGGCGGAGTTGGATCGAACGCCAATGCGGCGCTTTCCGGAACTACTATCGGGAGGTTTCGGACGGAGCAGGTGCACGGATGACCTATCGGCCGAACGTGGCGCTCGCGGGTGCCGTGTCCGAGGAAGACGTCGCCGCGGCCTTTCGCGAGGCGCTCAGTAACGCGACGGAACGCGAAAGGAGGTTGGGCACGACGGTGGTCGGGCCACACCGCGATGACTTCGTCCTGCGATTGGAAGACGACTCGGACGGCCTCGACCTGCGCGCGTACGGTTCGGGCGGTCAGCGGCGCACGGCTGCTCTCGCGCTCCGACTCGCCGAGGCGAAGACGATCCGGGAGACGCGTCAGGGAGCACCTCTCATTCTCTTGGATGACGTGTTCGCGGAGCTGGACATGGGTCGCAGCGAACGAGTGCTGGCGCTCATGGAGAGGGAAGAGATTGGGCAAGTGGTGCTCACTTCCCCCAAGGAGGCGGACGTGAAGATCAGGAGGGATTCGCTGCCCCGCTGGCGAATAGAAGCAGGGAGAATCACGGCGTGATGACCGGCCGGGGACCCATAAAGGTCGACTCGGTGCTCTCGGCCGTACTCGAGAAGCACGGCGTGAAGAAGCAGGTGGAACGCATGAGCGTGCTCGACCTCTGGCCCGAATTGGTTGGAGAGCACATCGCAGAGGTGACGAAGGCGAAGGGTGTGGCGGACTCGACTCTGTTCGTCGAGGTACGCACGAGCGCCTGGCTGATGGAGCTGAATATCATGAAGCGGGAGTTCCTCTCGAAGGTCAACGAGGGTCTCGAGGACGCCCCCTTGGAACGCATAGTTTTCGTGCTGGCGGAAACCGTCTAGCGCTCACGGAGCGGACATGGCAAAGAACAAGAAGCAGAAAGCAGATGGTTATACCGCGGGGCAGATCCAGGTCCTGAAGGGCCTGGAAGCGGTTCGCAAGCGACCGGGCATGTACGTCGGCTCGACCTCGGCGCGCGGACTACATCACCTCGTATACGAAGTCGTCGACAACTCGATCGACGAGGCGATGGCCGGGCACTGTTCCCAGGTGACGGTCACCATCCACACGGACAACTCCGTCCGGGTCGAGGACGACGGGCGAGGTATTCCAGTGGACATCCACCCCACCGAGGGGGTACCGGGGGTGGAGCTGGCCATGACGGTGCTGCACGCCGGCGGAAAGTTCGACAAGGACACGTACAAGGTCTCCGGCGGACTGCACGGCGTCGGAGTGAGCGTGGTCAACGCGCTGTCGGCCTTCTTGGAAGTCGAGATTCGCCGCGGCGGCAGGACGTACCACCAGCGTTACGAGCGGGGTGTGAAGGTCAAGGAACTCGAGGAGACCGGCCCGGCGAAAGGGACTGGCACCAAGGTCTGGTTCAAGCCGGACAGCGAGATCTTCACCGAGCTCGAGTATTCGCTCGAGGTGCTCTCCAGCCGGCTGCGAGAGCTCGCTTTTCTGAACAAGAGCCTCACGATCACGCTCATCGACGAACGGAATGGTGGCTCGACCGAGTCGTACCGGTACGAGGGTGGAATTGCCGAATACGTGGAGTTTCTGCGCGGCACGAGGGGTGCGCTGCACGAGACGGTCTGCTATTTCGAGGCATCCAGGCCCGAGGCCGAGATCGAGCTGGCGCTGCAGTATGACCAGGGCTTCAGTGAGAACACACACACCTTCGTGAACAACATCAATACCCACGAGGGTGGCATGCACCTGACGGGTTTGAAGGCGGCCCTCACGCGCACGATCAACGACTACGCCCGGCGCAACAAGATCTTCAAGAAGGACGAGAGTCTCTCGGGCGACGACGTCCGCGAGGGACTCACTTGCGTCCTCAGTATTCGTGTCATGGAGCCGCAGTTCGAGGGTCAGACCAAGACCAAGCTGGGCAACAGCGAGGTACGCGGGGCGGTCGAGGCCGCCGTCAACGAGTGCCTCTCGATCTTCCTCGATGAGAATCCGAAGGCCGGTAGGGCCATCATCGAGAAGTCACTGCAGGCGGCTCGCGCGCGCGAGGCTGCGCGTAAGGCGCGGGACCTGGCGCGCAAGAAGAGCGCGCTCGAGGGAGGCGTACTCCCGGGGAAGCTCGCGGACTGTTCGATTTCTGACCCTTCGCTTTGCGAGCTGTACTTGGTCGAGGGAGACTCCGCGGGTGGTAGCGCGAAGCAAGGCCGCGACCGGGCGTTCCAGGCGATTCTGCCCCTCAAGGGGAAGATCCTGAACGTGGAGCGCGCTCGTATCGACAGAATCCTCGGCAACGAGGAAATCCGGGCGATGATCACCGCAATCGGCGCGGGGATCCGTGAGGAGTTCAACCTCGAGTCAGCGCGCTATCACAAAGTCGTGATCATGACGGACGCGGATGTCGACGGCGCGCATATCCGTACTCTGCTGCTCACCTTCTTCTTCCGTCAGATGCGAGAGCTCATCGAGGCGGGGTACGTCTATATCGCGCAGCCCCCGCTCTTCAGGGTCCACAAGGGCAGGGCGGACCACTACGCGTATTCCGAGCAGGAGAAAGACGAGTACGTGAAGCGGCTGGGCGGCAAGAATGGCGAGACGAAGGGCATCAGTATCCAGCGCTACAAGGGTCTGGGCGAGATGAACCCGGATCAACTCTGGAAAACGACCATGGACCCCGAAGCGCGCACGATACTGCGGGTCGAAATCGAGGACGCCGCGATCGCGTCCAATCTCTTTGATCGGCTCATGGGTGACGAAGTGGAACCACGGCGCCAGTTCATTGAGAAGAACGCGAAGTACGTGAAGAACCTGGACTTCTAAGAGGGACGTCGACGAACTAGCGGTTGCGACCCCTGCCGTAGGCGGTGCCCCAGCCCTCCTCGGTCCAGAACACCACGATCCCGCACTCGCCTCGCTGCATGTTCCGCAGCTTCCTGCGGGTGTGCATGTCGTTCGCTACGATTTGCATCGCGAAATCGTCGGGCACTTCGAAGAAACCCCGGTAGACCTCCACGGCGACGATGTCTTCCGGCCCGAGGTCCGCCAGCGGAGAGGCGCCCCAGATACCTACGCCTTCATACCATGGGTTCGCGACGGGTGTTCGGTCCACGATGTAGTTCAAGCAGCCTTCTCTGCCGAAGTAGGTCCTGACCCTCGGCCTCGGTCCATACTTTCCCGATTCGTCTGGACCCCACGCCCAGCGCACCTGCGTCGCGTCGGCGTGTGTGAGGATCTCACCGATGTGGCGTGTCGGGCGAAGCGAATCGACCATCTCCGGAGTGAAGAACACGCCTCGCTCGGTGGCGATACGCTTCTCGAACAACTCGCTCCCGAGTACGCGTGGGATGCCCACCACGATGGGGTCGAGGATGATGGCCTGGGTGGAGATGAAGAACGTGACATGCACGGTGTCCGTGACGCTCACGTTGAAGCTCTGGGAGCGAGTCGTACCGTACCCGATGCGCTGCGCCTCCAGATAGTAGGCGCCGAGATCCGCGACTGGGACCATGAAGGAGCCCAGGCTGTCGGTGAGCGTGGTGCTGATGGTTCTCTCGAGGCTACTCAGCAGCGTGACCGAGGCGCCCTCGACGCCTTCCTGCGTGTCATCATCGACCAACGTCCCGCGGATCACCTGCGCGCTCACAGGGGCGACCGCGAAGAAACCTAGCAGCAGCCCCACAGACCCGAGTCCAATCCTGCCCACCACGCCGTTCATACGATTCTGTACGTACAGCGGCGGGCATCGTTCCGATTCGCGGCTCAGGCGTCGTCCACACCGGCGAGGGCATCGGCGTCGACGACCCGGGCGTCGAGGCGGCGGGCCACCTGACGCCTCTGCACGCGCCGGAGTGGTCGGCCCGTGAAGATCAGGCGCACTCGCTGGTCGCGGCCGAAGCCGTACCGAGTCTCGCGGATGGCGGCGTCGAGTTGCTCCAGCGGGTGGGACTTGGATGGGAGCCCGGCCCAGAAGCAATCTCCGTAGTAGGCTGCGCCGGACGACAAGATGCCAGCGACATCGACCCGGTAGTCTTTGCCCCACAGCGAGCCGCCTTCGCGAGCGTTGGCCCCAAAGGCCTCGATGGCATCGAGCCGCATGAAGTCCCTGCAAATGGCCGGGAAGATGCCGTCGGTGTGCGCATCGAGCTCGGGCCGCACGACCTCGTTCAGATACTCGGCTGCGTCTAAGCCCCGGCCGTTCTGAAGGTATGGGAGGACGAAGCGAAACCAGAACGCGAGGAACGGGTCCGTGATGCGGTACCGGCGCGAGCGGCTCCGCGGCTTCGTGTCCATGGACCGACGAATGTCGAGTAGACCGAGCTCGTGCAGCCTCTGCAAGTAAGGCGCGACTTGGCCGCTCGTCGTGAGATCGGCCACCCCCTCGTGCACGGTTCTCCAGTCGGCCTCACCGGTCGAGAGGGTTGCGAGCACGGCGTAGTAGCGAGCCGGGATCTGCAGGTCCGGTTCGAGCCAATCTCGCCCCGCCTCGGCGAGTTGGCCGTTGGCGTCGAACACGAGGTTCCGAAGATTCGTGCCGAGCGTGGTCGAGGGGTCGACCATGTTGAGAATGCGGGGGATCCCTCCGAAGACCGCATACGCCTGGACGAGGTCGCGCGGGTGTCCCCTGGGCAATAACGGGATAGCCGACCGGAAGGGGAGAGGCCCCACGTCGACGTGGCCGCCGAGCATGTCCGCCAGCTTTGGACTCGCCATCGACGAGGGGGAGTGGCTCAGGAGCACGACGTGAAGCGCGCGGCCGCTTGCGCGTGCGAGTTCGAGCACGGACCGCAGCGGCGCCTGGTACCGCGATCTCGCTTGCCGAAGCCGGTGGGCGTCGTCCAGCACCAATACGTACGGGGTCCCGCCTGGCTCGGCCCTCCGCAGCGCCGTCGCAAACAGGTCGGCCCAGGAGGTCCCCCCGGAGACCGGCGCCTCGGATCCCGACTCGGGGGGGCTGCCCCTTCGCAGGGCCGCGGCGAGCGCCTCGCGCTGGGCCGGGTCAGGAAGGGGAGGGAGGCGCAGGTGCAACGCATCGAAGCCTTCGACCGCTCGGGTCAGCAGTGCCGTTTTGCCGACTCCGCGTAGCCCGGAGACGTTCACGACGGACGCCTCTCGCTGATCGAACGCAGCGCGAAGTCGTACCAATTCCCGACTTCTTCCGATAAAGAGCATGGCCTGAAGTGCAGTAGATATACGCACTCTAGTATGAATAGCGTAATGATACTTATGCAAAATGCTTGGTATTGCCCCTTGAGTCCAGGCGCTCCAGCGACGAGCTTGACTGTCGGCACGAACGTCCGTCCGGCTCGATCCAGGAGATAGCCACTCATGACCCGTGTGATTCCCCGCTTCGACACCTTGGCCGCGGCCAAGTACTCGCCCAGTCCCGCCGCAGACGGCGGGGACAAAGATCGAGCCAGCCTCGAGGAGGTGTTCGGACAGAACCTCTTCGGCCTGCACCAGATGAAGTCGCGGCTGCCCAAGCCGCAGTATGAGGCGCTACAGTCGACGATTCAGAATGGCACGGAGCTCGATCCATCGGTGGCGGACGCGGTGGCGCTCGCCATGAAGGACTGGGCGATCGAAAAGGGTGCCACGCATTTCACCCACTGGTTCCAACCTCTCACGGGCCACACCGCGGAGAAGCACGACTCGTTCCTGAAGCCGACCGGCGACGGGAGGGCGATCACCGAGTTCCGTGGTTCCGAACTCGTGCAGGGCGAGCCGGACGCGTCGTCGTTCCCGTCGGGTGGATTGCGGGCGACCTTCGAGGCCCGCGGATATACTGCTTGGGATCCCACGTCCCCAGCCTTCCTCGTGGAGGGTCCGGGGGGCGCCTACCTCTGTATTCCCACCGCGTTCGCCTCCTGGGCGGGCGACGCGCTCGATACCAAGACGCCCTTGCTGCGCTCCATGCATGCGCTCGACGAGCAGGCCAGGCGGGCTCTGGTCTTGTTCGGTTCGCCGCCGCAAGCGGTGCGAGCGACGTGCGGGGCCGAGCAGGAGTTCTTCCTCATCGACGAGGAATTCTACTTCCGTCGCCCCGACCTGCAGACGACCGGTCGCACGCTCTTCGGTACGAAGCCACCGAAGGGTCAGGAGCTGGACGACCACTATTTCGGCTCGATCCCCGAGCGCGTGCTCGAGTACATGAACGAGGTTGAACTCGAACTGTACAAGCTCGGCGTGCCGCTCACGACGCGCCACAACGAGGTGGCACCGGGCCAGTATGAGATGGCGCCGATCTACGAGGACTCGAACCAGGCCGCGGACCATCAGCAGCTCATGATGTCCACGCTCCGCCGCGTCGCTCGGAAGTATGGTCTCGTATGCCTACTGCACGAGAAGCCGTTCCAGGGCGTGAACGGTAGCGGGAAGCACCTGAATTTCTCGTTCGGCACGACGGATCAGAATCTGCTCGAACCGGGTGAGACGCCTCACGACAACATGCAGTTCCTGTTCTTCTGTTCGGCCGTGCTCAACGGGCTAGCGCGACACCAAGATCTGATGCGTGCCACCATCGCGTACGCCGGCAACGACCATCGACTCGGCGCCAACGAAGCGCCGCCGGCGATCATCTCGGCGTTCATCGGCGATCAACTTCAGGACATTTTCGAGCAGATCGAGGAGTCGGGTGAGGCCAAGTCGAGCAGGTCGAGTGGCCTGTTGGGCCTCGGCGTGAACGTGCTGCCGCGCCTGTCCAAGCACGCGAGCGACCGGAATCGGACGTCACCGTTCGCCTTCACCGGCAACAAGTTCGAGTTTCGGGCGCTGGGGTCGTCCCAGAGCGTGTCGTTCGCGGCGACGGTCCTCAATACGATCGTGGCCGAGTCCGTGGACGAATTCTGCGGCATACTCGAGGCCGATCTCGAAAAGGGTGTCTCGTTCGACGAAGCGCTGCG
>JAYZBT010000118.1:0-4801 GCA_036338615.1 Gemmatimonadota bacterium | reverse complement strand
CACCGCGCAGTGGCTTGATGGCTTCGTTCGCCGGTTCAGTTCGGTGCACCTGGGCGTCGCGGTCGCGATCGAGGATGGTCTCATCACGCCCGTCGTCAAGAACGCCCACGCCAAAGGCATCGCGCAGATCAGCGCCGAGGTTCGTGAACTCGCGGGCCGGGCTCGCGACAAGAAGCTCCTGCCCGACGAGTACACGGGCTCGACGTTCACCGTCTCCAACCTCGGCATGCTGGGCATCCGCGAATTCACGGCGATCATCAACCCGCCCGAGGCCGGCATCCTGGCGGTCGGCGGCATCGTGGAGACGCCGGTCGTGGTCGACGGTCAGGTCGTGGTACGGCCGCGCATGCGGATCACGATGAGTTGTGACCACCGTGTGATCGACGGGGCGCAGGGAGCGCGCTTCCTGCAGACGCTGCAGGGCATGCTGGAGGAACCGACCGCGATTTTGCTGTAGAGGAGCAGCGGCTGCGCAGTTCCCACCGTCCCAGGTGAAAAAAGAGGCTCCGACCGGCGAACCGGTCGGGGCCTCCTGCAATCAGGACGAATCGCCCCGATCAGGTCAGCTGCTCCACGGCGGAACCACCTCGTTCGCACGTGCATAAGCGATGAGCTGCCCCAGGTGCTCATGCATGTCGGCCATCGCGATACCGATGTTGGCACTCGTAACCATCGCCGTGCCGAAGTAGCTCGAGTCGGACATGCGCTTCGCGTCGTCCATGTCTCGGACCACGCCGGGCAGGTAGTCGAAGGAGGCCTCGAGCCCGGCGATCATGTCGGCCTGGGAAAGCGCCGCGGCCCGCTGCAGCTCGGGCCCGAATCCTGCGGCCGCGCCTGGGCCCGGTCCGGCACCCCATAGGCCCGGGAAGAGATTGGCTTCGGCGATCGCGAGGCCGAGGACCTCACGCACCGAGCGCACGCCCTCCATGGGCCGCCAGTCGTAGTCCGACTCGGCGAATGCGCCCGCCAGGCCGGTCCACTTGTCCTTCATGGTTTCGATGTCGGCCACCGGCATGTCCTGCATCGACTGCACCTGCGCCGACGTCGCTGTTGGCAAGGTGAGCACACTCGAACCACGCCAAACGGCCGGTGAGCGGTGGTCTCGGATCGGTGAATGGACAGTCGAGCGGCCCAATGGTCGTCCGCGGAGCCGGGCTCGCGGTCCAGGCGGATGACACCGTAGTTTCTACGTCCGTTTTCAATAGGATGCTTCCCTCGCGGCACGAGGTCTTCAGATGTTCGAGCGCACACTACTCCGTCGAGCTGCCTGGTGCGTGGTGATGGCCGCCCTGGCCGTCCCGACACTGGCGTTCGCCCAGTCGAACGACAGCGGCATCAAGAAGGTCGCCCTGGAGATGTACCTCGATCAGGAGACCGTCTCGAACCCACGCATTGCGCCCGATGGCCAGCGCATCGTCTACACGCGCGGTTGGATCGACAAGATGAACGACCGCCGCGCGTCGTCGATCTGGATTATGAACGCGGACGGCACCAGAAATCACTTCCTGGTGGATGGTTCCGGTCCGACGTGGTCGCCCGACGGCACGAGGATCGCGTTCACGGCCGACGGGGAGCCGGAAGGTTCACAGATCTTCGTGCGTTGGATGGACGACGAGGGGGCCACCACTCAGATCTCGCGCCTCGATAAGAGTCCATCGAGCATCGCGTGGTCACCCGACGGCAGTACCATTTCCTTCACGATGAACGTAGATGCCGAGCCCTCGTGGACGGTGAATCCCCCTGGGCGACCCGAGGGTGCGACCTGGACGGCGGCTCCGAAAGTCGTGACGCGGGCCGACTACCGTCAGGACCGGGTCGGATTCGTGGACGATGGATGGCGGCACATCTTCGTGGTTCCCGCGGAAGGCGGCACGCCACGGCAGCTCACGGACGGGGAGTGGAATCACTCGGCCGGGGCCTGGACCGCCGACGGCGCAGAGCTGCTCTTTTCGTCGCTCAGGACGGAGGACGCGGAGTTCTCCTACAGGGAGTCCGAGGTCTATTCGGTGGACGTGAGCACAGAGGTGATCACACAGCTCACGCAGCGCGCAGGCACGGACACCGGCGCCGAGCCCTCCCCGAGCGGCGACGTGATCGCGTACCGGGGCACCGACGCACACAGCGACACCTACCGCAATCTCGGCGTCTATGTGATGAACCGAGACGGGTCCAATCCGCGCTTGATTTCGGGTGACTTCGACCGGCAGATCTCTGGCCGGATGCAGTGGGCCGCGGATGGGTCTGGTCTCTACTTCACGACCAATGAGGCGGGTTCGCGCAACCTGAACTTCTTGAGTCTGGACGGTGAAGTGCGGCAGGTGACCGAGGGTCGCCATTTGTTGGTCACTACTTCATTCACCGACGACGGGATCGCGGTGGGCACGCTCACGAGCCCACACGCTCCGGGCGACGTAGTCACCTTCGACCTGAATCGGCCCGCCACGGTGACTCAGCTCACACATGTGAACGACGACATCTTCACGGGCGTCACCATGGGGGATCTCGAGGAGTTCTGGTACAAATCGACCGACGACCTCGACATCCAAGGCTGGATTATCAAACCGCCGGACTTCGACGCCTCGAAGAAGTACCCGATGATGCTGACGATTCACGGCGGGCCCCACTCCATGTACACCACGGGCTTCAATTTCGGATGGCAGGATCACGCGGCGAATGGCTACGTCGTCGTCTACACCAATCCTCGCGGCAGCACGGGGTACGGAAGTGCCTTCGCGAACGAGATCAAGAACGCATACCCGGGCAAGGATTTCGACGACCTGATGAACGGGGTCGATGAAGTAATCTCGCGGGGCTACGTCGACGACCAGAATCTATTCGTGTACGGATGCTCGGGCGGCGGTGTGCTCACATCCTGGATCGTGGGACACACCGATCGCTTCGCTGCGGCTTCCGCGAACTGCCCGGTGACGAACTGGCTCTCGTTCGTGGGGACGACCGACGGCATCGGTTGGTACAACAATTTCGAGACCTTCCCCTGGGAGGACCCGAGCGAGCACCTGCGCCGTTCGTCGTTGATGTACGTCGGCAACGTCACGACGCCCACCATGCTCATGACCGGTGAAAACGACTTGCGCACGCCCATGCCGCAGACGGAGGAGTTCTATGCTGCGCTCAAGGTGGTGGGGGTCGAGAGCGCCATGATCCGATTCAAGAACGAGTGGCACGGAACGTCCCGCACGCCGTCGAACTTCCTACGTACGCAGCTATTCCTGCGTGAGTGGTTCAAGCGCTATTCGCGGCAACCCAGCATCACGGACTGATGCGTCGAGGTCGTCGATCGCAGGCGGAGGGCCGGTGCGCTGGCACCGGCCCTCGCGGACTTCAGTCGGACTTCAAGGCCCGCATTGGCTCCGCGGCGGCGGCCTTCCGGGCAGGCAAGTAGACTGCCGTCGCCGCCACGCCGACCAACAGGAGCGGCACGCCGATGAACGCCACCGGGTCGATCGCCTGCACGTTGTAGAGCAGGCCCTTGATCAGCTGAGACGCACCGAGCGCGCCAACGAGCCCGATCATGGTCCCGGCAATGGCCAGTCTCATGCCCTCGCTGAGCACGAGCGTCAGGACCGATTTGCGATCCGCGCCCAAGGCGACGCGGATTCCGATCTCGCGTCTGCGCTGCGATACCGAGTAGGCCATCACGCCGTAGATACCGACGGCTGCGAGCGCGAGCCCGAGTAGGCCGAACAATCCGAGCACCGAGCCTCCGAGCCGCGCGGGCAGGAGCGCGATGCCCATGTGGTCCTCCATGCTGCGCACGTCGTAGACGGGCATGTCGGGATCTGCGGAGCGAATGATGTTCTGCATCTGCCGGAGGACCGCCTGCGGATCGGTGGGCGTGCGTGCGACGACCACCATGTCGGAGCGGAATCGTGCGTGGTACGACAGGTACATGAACTCCTTGGGGTCCTCGCCGAGACTCGTGTACTTGCCCGTTTCAACGACCCCGATCACCGTGCGCTCGGGCCCCCCCGTTTGCACGGTCTTGCCCAGCGCCGACTCGCCGGGCCAGAACCGGTCCGCGAAGCGCTTGTTCACCACGATGACGGGCGGGCTGTCCGCGTCGTCGGCGCGGGTATACGTACGGCCCTCCACGAGATCGATGCCCATCGTCTCCAGGTATCCCTCGCCAACGTACACGTAGTTGATGTTCCGGGGCTCGTTTTCAGCGAAGTCGTAGCCGGGAATGGTGACGCCGGTGTCACTGGAGCCCAGCCCTAGCGGCAGGTGCCCCGTGAGCCCCACGTGGGACACCTCTGGAAGCGCGCCGATCTCCTCCGTGATGCGGTCCAGGAAATCACGAGCCCGGACCTCCTCGTAGCCCTGCAGACCGGGGTCGAGCGAAGCCATGACGATGTTCTTGGGCTCGTCGAATCCCGGGTCGATCTCAGTTGCGCCCTGCAGGCTCCGCAAGAAGAGCCCCGAACTGATCAAGAGCAGAAGTGACAACGCCATCTGCAGAACGACCAAGGCGCTACTCACCCGGGACCGACTGCCACCCTCGCTGGCCTCTCCCTTTACCGCGGAGATCGTCTCGGGGCGGGACGCCTGCAACGCGGGCACCATCCCGAAGACGACTCCCGCCGCCACGGAGACCGCCAGGGTGAACCAGAGGACCGTGCCGTCCATCTCCACATTGAATGCCCAAGGGCCGTCGATCGGCAAGCGCACGTTGGCCAAGAGACTGGTCGTGAAGCTCGCTAGACCGACCCCGGCCAAGCCGGCCAGGGCGCTGAACATCAAGCTCTCCGTAAGCAACTGCTGCAGGATGCGACGGCGACCC
>JAYZBT010000117.1:0-19299 GCA_036338615.1 Gemmatimonadota bacterium | reverse complement strand
GGGGCAGTCGAGGTGCGGTTCGCGTACGATCGGCGGCCCAGCGGCTAATGCGTTGGTGACTCGACGCCGGGGGTCCTATTGTGCCCCAGGACGTCGAGTGTCCGGCGGACCGTTTCCAGTCGAGGTGCACGATGATCGAGTTCCCCCGGTCGAAGGCCACCGCAAGCCTGGCCCTCCTGATGGCGGCCTGCGCGCAGGCGCCACCGACAGCGATGGGGGAGCAGCCACCCAACATCGTCATCATCACCGCCGACGATATGGGCTACGGTGACCTCGGCTCCTTCGGACATCCGAACATCCGGACACCCCACCTCGACCGGATGGCCCAGGAAGGGCAGCGGTGGACGAGCTTCTACGCCCAGGCTCCGGTGTGCTCACCGAGTCGGGCCGCCCTTCTCACCGGTCGCGTCCACCTGAGAAGCGGGATGTTCGGGCGCCGTCAGGCGGTGTTCTTTCCAGACTCACGAGCCGGTCTCCCGGACGACGAGGTCACGCTGGCCGAGGCGCTGGGGGAGCTCGGATACGCGACGGGTATCGTCGGCAAGTGGCACCTCGGACACCTGCCGCCCTATCTGCCTACCCGGCACGGTTTCGACTCCTGGTTCGGGCTTCCTTACTCGAACGACATGGACCAGAACCTGCCCGAGGGCTCGGCGAACCAATCCGCCTCCTTCGAGCCGAAGATCGAATACTGGCAGGTGCCGCTGATCCGGAACGAGACGGAGGTCGAGCGGCCAGCGGATCAGACCAGCCTGACTCGTCGCTATACCGAAGAAGCTGTGGCGTTCATCGAAGAGCACCGTGACGGTCCTTTCCTTCTCTACCTCCCACACTCGATGCCGCATATCCCGTTGTTCGCGTCCGATGAGTTCCGAGGCCGCAGCACCGCGGGGATCTATGGAGACGTCATAGAGGAGATCGATTGGAGCGTCGGGCAGGTCTTAGCCGCACTCGACCGGGCGGGCCTGTCCGAGCGTACGCTCGTCGTCTTCACCAGCGACAATGGCCCCTGGCTCAGCTACGAGACCCATGCGGGCACGCCCGGTCTGTTGCGCCACGGCAAGGGCACCACGTTCGAGGGCGGCATGCGCGTGCCCGGGCTCTTCTGGTGGCCCGGCACCATCGAGCCGGGTGTCACGCAGGAGATCGGCTCGACGATGGATCTCTTCACGACCGCCATCGCGCTGGCGGGTGGGCAGGTGCCAGACGACCGACCGATCGACGGCGTCGACTTGGGCCCTGTGCTGTTCGGTGAAGGGGGGAGCCCGCGCGATGTGATGGCGTACTACCGGATGGGCGAGTTATATGCGTTTCGCCAGGGCCGCTACAAGGTGCACTTCGTTACGGAAGGACGTTACGGGCTCGCGCCCCAGCGCACCGACCACGATCCGCCGCTCATGTTCGATCTGGACGAGGACCCGTCAGAGCGGTTCGACGTCGCCATGGAGCGCACGGAGGCGCTGGCCGCGGTCGTCGCGGCGGCTGAACAGTACCGGGCGAACATGACGGTCGCAGAGCCACTCTTCGATGCGAGGGGCGGCTCTTAACGCGCGTCCAATGCCCGGTAGTTCACGCCCAACGCGTCCAATCGCTCCAGGTGCCAACGCAGCCGGTCCAGGAATCCGTCCAGGTCCTTCGCGTCGGCCGGTGACCAGACCACTTCCGAGAGCGCGAACATCCTAGGGAAGACCATATATTCGACGTACTGCTCGGTCTTCATGTACTCGGTCCACACGTTGCCCTGTGCGCCGAGGATGTGGCCGGCCTCCTCTTCCGTGAGCTCTTCCGGAACCGGCTCGTAGGCGTAGACCTGTTCGAGTGGGAGGAACCCTCCGATTGCGAGAGGCTCGTCGTCGCGCTGCTCACTCTGGTAGTAGTCGAAGTACAGCCGGGACGTGGGCGTCATGACGACGTCGTGGCCCTGACGGGCGGCCTCGATGCCTCCCTCCGTGCCGCGCCACGACATCACGGTCGCATCGGGCGCCAGCCCCCCCTCCAGGATCTCGTCCCACCCGATGAGTCTGCGTCCGTTCGCGTTCAGGAAGCGCTCGATGCGTTGGATGAACCAGCTCTGCAATTCGTGCTCATCCGCCAAACCCTCCCGCCGGATTACGTCCTGAGCGAACGCACTTTCCTCCCAGCGGACTTTCGGAGCTTCATCGCCACCGATGTGGATGTACTCGCCCGGGAAGAGCTCCATCACCTCGGTGAGCACGTTCTCCAGGAACGCGAACGTCTCCTCCCTCGGACAGAAGATGTCCGAGTGCACCCCCCACACGGTGCTCACCTCGAACGGCCCATCCGTGCAGGCCAACTCAGGATATGCTGCGAGTACCGCGAGCGTGTGGCCCGGCATTTCTATTTCCGGGACGACCGTGATGAAGCGGTCCGCCGCGTATTGCACGATGTCGCGAATCTCGGCCTGGGTGTAAAAGCCGCCGTACCGCTCCCCGTCGCCTACGTAGGGATCGAAGTTCTTCTCCAGAATCGTCTCGGAGCGGAACGCGGAGATCTCCGTGAGAAGCGGGTATCGCTCGATCTCGATGCGCCAACCTTGGTCCTCAGTGAGGTGCCAATGGAAGCGATTGATCTTGTAGCGGGCGAGCATGTCGATGTATCGCTTCACGAACGAAGGACCGAAGAAATGGCGTCCCACGTCCAGGTGCATGCCGCGATAGGTGAAGCGCGGTGCGTCGCGAACTTCGATCGCGTCGAGCTCGAGCGAAGCACCGCGGTCGGCGACTCCGTCCGCGACACCCGGAGGCAGCAGCTGGCTCAGCGTCTGCAGCCCGTAGAAGAGGCCGGCGTAGTCGCCGCCGCGCACCGCGATCCCCGATTCGCCAACAGAGAGCGAGTACCCCTCGGGACCGGTGGACGCATCGAGTCCGAGCACGATCCCTCCGGACGCCTGCACCGTCAGCGGCAGCCCGGTGGCGACCTGTGTCGGGCCCGCCCACAGCTCCGCGATGCGCCGAAGCTCGGGGTCCCGGGCGTCCGCGAGCGCGATGCGAGTATCGGCTCCGAGCACGAAGCTGCCCGACCCTCGCTCCAGGCTCATCGGAACCGGAATGATCGAGTGCCCGGGAGCCTCCGGCCCGCAAGCGCCGATGGCAAGAGTGCCCAAGACCACGAAACGGGCCAGTCGGCGCTCGAGCACGAGTCGCATCAGATCCGCCTGGTCAGCACCCGGGTCTGCGTGAACTGCTTGTGCCCGTCGGGCGACTTGTGGAACCCGAACCCCGACTGGCGGGCGCCCACCCACGGCGTGCCGACCGCGCCGCCCGCGGCACGGTTCACCCCGATCATGCCCGCGGTGAGCCTGCGAGCCACGCCGGTTGCGTCGTCCCCGCCGAAGACGACCGCACCGAGTCCGAAGTGCGTGTCGTTCGCCCTGTCGACCGCTTCATCAACGGAGTCGACACGTGTCACGCACGCCACCGGACCGAAGGTCTCGGTGCTGGCGATATCCATTTCCTCGGTCACGTTGGCGAGCACGGTGGGCACGATGAAGTTGTCCCGGTGGCCCTCCCCTCCCGCGAGCACGGTCGCACCCGCCGCCACGGCGGCATCGACCTGGGCGAGCACGTGGTCGCGCTGGCCCGCGTTGACCATGGGCCCGACGTCGGGATTTTCCATGCCGTCGCCCTGGGTCATCGCCGACGCGATGTCCTTGAGCGCGAACTCGAACTCGTCGGCTACCGAATCGAGCACGAAGATGCGCTCAGTGGAAACGCATACCTGACCCGCGTTCCCGAACGAGTTGCGTGCCGCGAACTTGGCGGCCCGCGCGATGTCGGCGTCCTCGAGCACGATCATCGGGTCCTTTCCGCCCAACTCGAGCACCACGCGCTTCAACGTACCGCTCGCCTCTCGCATGATGTGCTTGCCGACCTCACGCGAGCCCGTGAATGCAATCATGTCCACGTCGGACTGCACGATCGCCTTACCCTGGTCGTCCGCACCGTGCACCACGATGAGCACGTCCTCGGGCAGTACCTCGTTCAACACGTCCGCATATGCCTGACCGCAGAGCGGCGTCTCTTCGGACGGCTTGAACACGACCGTGTTTCCGGCGGCCACAGCTGGCAGGATCATCCATGCCGGCATCGACATCGGGAAATTCCACGGCGTGATCGCTCCGACGACGCCAAGCGGGTCGTGGTACACCGTAGAACGCGAGCGCTTGTCCTCGACGATCTCGGGTTGAAGCGCGGCCATGATCTCGTCCAGTTCATGGCCGATATATCCCAGAGACTTGGCTTCGCCGATGCCTTCCTTGAGCGGCTTGCCCATCTCCTTCGTCATGAGTTCGCCGTGCGCTTCCACGCGTTCGGCGAAGATCTCCGCAGTCTTGCGGAGCAGCTCGATGCGCCCTTCCAGACCGAGCGCTTCCCACGCGGGCTGAGCTGCGCGCGCCCGAGCGACGACTGCTGGGATCTCGAAGGCCGGGGTGACGGGAACCTCACCCACGACTTCAGCCGTGGCGGGATTGTACGACTTCAGCGTTTCCATTGTCGTCTCACAAGTGGGTTGTGGGCCGTGCCGGGGTCGGCCTAGTGTTGCGGGGCTGGACACTATACCCGGATGACCGTCTTGGATCCACCGCCTCAGCAAATGGGGCGCCCCTGGCGCAGCACGGCCCGCCCATGCCAGGATGTCCCGGTCAGTTGGGTCACCCAATGGCTGATGTACCGGTCTCGGGGGTGCATGGATTTTCTGCGGGTACCTCTTCGGGTTATTGGGGGGGCTATTGGGAATCGCCATCGGCGCCATGCTGATCCAGTCGAAGGCCAAGGACGCATACGGCAACAAGGTCCAGAAATACACGAGCGGTTCTCGTTGGCACGGTTTCGCGATACTGTTGCTCAACTCGATCATGTTCGCAGCGGTAACGCAAATGCCCGGCTAGGCCGCAGGAGTTCTTCCATCAGTCGCCGTCCGTTCCCTATCTCGTGTCTTTGCACGGCCGCGACTCTTTTGCTCGCCGCCTCACAACTCCACGCGCAGGCGTTCGATCTACTCGTGCGCGGTGGTATGGTGCTGGACGGCACCGGAAACCCGGCGGTCAGAGCGGATGTGGGCGTGCGCAATGGCGAGATCGTCGCGGTAGGCGCCCTGGGCGGTGCTACGGCCACGAGGACGATCGACGCATCGGGCTTCTTCGTCGCACCAGGCTTCATCGACATGCATTCCCACGCCGATCGGGCGCTCTTCTCTGGAAACGCTCGGCAGAGGAGCGCGCCCAACCTGGTGGCGCAGGGCATCACGACGCTCGTCTTCGGTCCGGATGGAAGGAATCCGACATGGCCCTTACAGGACGAGATCTCCGGGTACCGTGCAGGTGGTATCGGGCCCAACGTCGTCCCGATGGTCGGGCACGGGACTGTGCGCACTTTCGTAATGGGGGACGACTACGAGCGTCATGCGACCGAAGACGAGATCCGCCGCATGGCCGACGCAGTACGTCGAGGTATGGAGCAGGGCGCGTGGGGCTTGGGCGCGGGCCCTGAGTATCGGCCCGGCCGTTTTTCGACGACCGAAGAGATCATCGCTCTGGCGCACGTGGTGGCCGACTACGACGGTTTCTACTACTCGCACCAACGCAGCCAATCCCCTCTCCCGCTTTGGCTGACGCCGAGTATCGTCGATCAATACACGCCTCCGCCGACCTGGCCGGTGGGGTGGAGGCTGACCGCAACCGACGGGATGGCGGAGACCATCCGGATCGGACGGGAAGCGGGCATCCGGGTCGTCGGTTCGCACATCAAGGCCAAGGGCCCCGCCACCTGGGGGCAGTCGGCCGTCGACGTGATGGCGATCGACCGCGCCCGCGCGGAAGGCGTCGAAGTGTACCTCGACCAATACCCGTACGAGACCTTCGGAGGTGGCTCGGTCGAGGTGATTCCGCGCTGGTACTACGCACCGGTCGGCACGGACCTGAGCGGGGGTCTGGACGACCCGGGGTTGAGTCGGCCGGAGCTGACGGCCGACGCGAAGAAGAATCTCCAGGACTATCTGGACGATCCGCTGCTTCGCGAAGCCCTGATGACGGACATCGAGTACATCCTCGAACTACAGGGCGGAGCCGATCGTCACATCATCGTGATCTCGCCCGAGGACGAGTCACTCGTAGGGCGCTCGCTCGCGGCGGTCGCCGTCGAGCGGGAGATGATTCCGGTCGAACTCGTGCTCGCCTTCGCCCTCGAGAGCCGGTCGGCGCTGCGCTCCGGCGTGCGCTTCCGGGGCATCGCGGGGCACGCCGATGATGTCGAGCGTTATATGCGCCAGGAGTATACGGCGACCAGTACGGACGGCGGGGTGGTTTTGGAGCCCGGCCCTGGCCGGCACCCGCGGTACTACGGTACGTATCCGCACAAGCTCGCGACCTATGTCCGGGAACAGGGCGTGATCTCGCTACCGTTCTTCGTGCGCTCTTCCACGGGACTGCCAGCTCAGATCATCGGACTCCGCGACCGCGGGTTCGTGCGCGTAGGCCAGAAGGCCGACCTCGTAATCTTCGACTACAACCGCGTCCAGGATCACGCCACGATCTTGAATCCTGGCGGCGAGAACGAGGGGATCGAGTACGTGTTCGTTAACGGACGGGCCGTCTTGGACCTTGGGCGACTCACGGGGGACCTGCCTGGCGAGGTTTTGATTCGGCCGGAGACTCGGGGACGCTAATCGGCGCTCAGCCACGCCCCGGTTCTGTACACACGGACGTCGCCCCGTACCCGAGGGAGGACCGCGCGTGCCATGAGCGGCTGCACCTGAAAAGGAGAAGCGCGCTCAGGGAAATGGCAGGACTGCGTAGCTCCGCGCCGAGCTGGTCGCCGGCCGACTGGGTCGCGGTAGGAGCATGCAGACGCCATCATTGGCGTTCTCCGGAACAGTCCGGGGCGATCCCCAGTCAGATCAGGTAGGACCATGCTTCGACGCGCGCATTATGTCCGGGCTCTCGTGCTGACGATCACGCCTCTCCTCGTGAGCACGCCACCGCTTCTCGCCCAGTCGGCGGTCAACGACTACAGCGACCCGGCGAGCTGGCTGTGTCTGCCTGGGCACGACGATGCGTGCACGCTCGATCTCACTGCCACCGTCGTAGCGGCGGACGGTTCGCTGACCACGGAGGCATGGTCTGCGGCGGAGGACGCTCCCATCGATTGTTTTTACGTGTACCCGACCGTATCGCGCGACCAGACGCCAGACAGCGACATGATGGCGGGACCTGGAGAGAACGGCGTCGTGCGCTCGCAGTTGGCTCGGTTCGCCTCGAAGTGTCGCGTCTACACGCCGCTGTACCGTCAGGTCACCATCGCCGGTCTACAGGTGGCGATCGCGAACGGAGTGATCGAGTGGGATGCGAACGTGGGATACGGCGACGTCGTTGATGCGTGGCACTACTACCTCGAGCACTACAACGACGGTCGCGGCGTCATACTGATGGGGCACTCGCAGGGCACGGGCGTGCTCGTGAACATGATCGCCGCCGAGATCGATGGGCGACCCGTTCAGGATCGCATGATTTCAGCGATTCTGCTCGGCAACACCGTGACGGTGCCGGAGGGCGAGGACGTCGGTGGTTCATTCGATCACATACCGCTCTGTCGCTCGGCCGACCAGATCGGTTGCGTGATCACCTACATGAGCTTCCGGTCTACCGTTCCGCCCCAAGATTCCTTCTTCGGTGTGGCGGAGGGAGAGGGCATGGTGGCGGCTTGCACGAATCCCGCCGCGTTGGGCGGTGGGGCCGGTGAGCTCGAGGCCTATTTCGGCAGAAGCATCGTGGGGCTTCCGTCGACCATCCAATGGACGGAGCCCGCCAAGACCATCGAAACCGAGTTCGTTAAAACTCCCGGACTGGTTCGAGGCGAGTGCGTGCAGAAGAACGGGTACTCTTACCTCGAGGTCACCGTGCAGGGCGATCCTGCCGATGCCCGCACCGATGACATTCCTGGCGACCTGGTCTTCGGGGGCACGCCCGGCGGGTTATGGGGCCTTCACTTAGTGGACGTGTCGCTCTCGATGGGAAATCTGGTGGACATCGTCGACACGCAGATGAAGGCATATCTGAAGCGGTGAGGCATGCGGGCCGGATCTTTGCGGGTTGCGCTCGTGCCGGCAGTAAACACGCTACTAGTTCGGGCGCAGCCAGGGTCGAGACCACGGTTGCGAAACCCGCCTCGCATACCTCCCGTAGGTCCGGCATTCGGGTCCGGAGCCGGATCACCCATCGTTGGGTGCAACCGCCAATCCCCCGACCTGCCACATGGCCTCGAATGTCTTGCGGACCTCTTGCAGGGCACGTATGCCCGCGGGTTCTACGCGGAAGAGCTTCTTGGCCCGCCCCCCCCGTTCGGCCGTGGCCTGGCCCAGACGCGAGTTCACGAACCCCTTGGACTCCAGCCGATCCAGGGCGGAATACACAGTGGGCACGGACACGTCGCTACCCGCTTGTTCATGAAGGACACGGCGGATGTTCATACCGTACGCCTCGTCTCCCTCCAGTGAGAGCAAGGCCAAGAGCACGAGTTGTTCGAATGCCGCCAGTTGATCGCCTCGGCCCATACGATCCCTCCGTCGGTATTGATCGCGTTAAGCGATAATATAGACAGCGGCGTCTCAATTCAAGAGATCAGGCGGTTGTAGAGAAGGATCTCGGGTCGATACTCGAAGTGCACGTCGTCGAAGTGAGACCACTTCCCGCCCCACACGAAGCCGTGCCTCTCGAAGATTTCGATGACGGCCACCGGAGGGCTCCACCTGCGCTCCAGGGGAATGCGATGCCATCCCTCGCCGACCAAGACCCGGCTCCACCGCCAATAGACGTGCCGCCCGCCATACGAGTTGGGCACGAGGTCCAGGGCCATGCCCCAGGAGTGGTGGCTCCGGGTGGATGATCCGGCGATCCCCCTGTCGATGAACGAGTAGGTGATGCTCAGTTCATCGATCCAGGTAGCCACGGACACGTCATCCGCCGCGGCTTCGAGGATGTCTCCCTCGACGGCAGCGAGTGCGTCGATCACGAAGTCGTTCAGTAACATTCGGTGATCGTGGAAGGTGGTCGAACGACCGTGAAGTCGGATCTGTGCCTCCGTTCGTCCCCAGAGGCTCTCCAAGACGTCTGTGCAGTAGACCGGACTCTCGTTGGTGGGAAGAGGTGGAGGTTCAGTCAAAGGGTCTAGGGAGTAGTCATAGAAGAGCGGATCGCAGTCGCGCACGAGATCCAAACGACCTTCCTCCAACATCCGACCGTCCTGGAAGTGGATCGGTCGGCTGCCCAGGGCGAAAACCACGTCGTCGTCCCCGTACGTCACCGAGTCGATCAGTGGGCCATATGCCTCCACAAACGCACGGACTCTCGGGTCGGCCTGGGGGTGGTTCCCGTCCACAACCATTGCGATCGGCCGAGCCTGGGCGGACCCCTCTGGGCTCGACAACAGTGCCCAGGATGAGCCCACGGTCCCCACGACGCCAAAGGCGAGTACCGTGCAGAAGGCGATCCATTTCATACGCTGCAACATCGGCAGGACGGTTCCCCAGTGTAGTCGACGGATACGTAACCACCTCGGGTGACTCGTCATGCCCGGCGGCCTCGAGGCCTCAACGACCTCGGCACCCATTGTCATCGTACAACACTATCGGGCCTGCAGCACGGCCACGGGGGTCCGAATTGGGCCTTTTCTGAAAGGACGCTTACCCGATCCCCACCTGGTTGAACGCCGCCGCGGCCCGCCTGATGTCCTCGTCGGTGAGGTAGAAGTGGGGCGCCACGCGCAGGTATCCGCCTTGCGTGGTCGTCACCATGCAATGTGCCGCCAGGGCCCTACTGACCAACTTGGGATCCTCGGCCGTCCGGAACGCGAGAATCCCCGAGCGATGCTCACGGGGGAAGAGCAACGGCTCGTATCGGTCGGTATCCAACAACGCCAAGAAGCGATCTTGCAGCCTGAAGACCTCGCGCGCGATGGGGCCCATGAGGTACTTGAGGAACACCTCGTCCAGAACGGTCTCGAGCGTGACCAGATGCTCCCACGGCAGCGTGCTGTACTCGAAGCGGCGCGCGCTCTCGAAGGGGTCCCACGAGTGGTTCAGGTAGTCCAAGCGATGCTTCATCATCCCGCCGCCGGCCATGGTGTCGCGCAGCTTCTCGCGCAGGTCCGGGGTCGTATAGAAGATGCCCGCGCCTCGCGACGCTAGCAGCCACTTCCAGGTCGAGCCGGTGACCGCGGCGATGCCGTACTCCTCCGGATGGAGCGGCAACACGCCCAGGCTCTGAGCGGCGTCGATGACCAAGTCGATGCCGCGCTCGCGGCAGAAGTCGCCCAACTCCCTCAGGTCCGCCGCATACCCGCTCGCGAACTGGACGTGACTGAGGGCAATCACTCGCGTCCGGTCAGTGGTTTTGGCTTCCAGTTCGTCCATGGACCACCCCCGAGGCCCACCCTCCGGTAAGCCGCCGCATGGATCGACATCGGCCAACAACACCAACTCGACGCCGCGTCTCTGTTGGAGCAGCCACGGGTAATGGTTCGACGGGAACTCGTGCACATAGCTGATGACCTGATCGCCGGGCTCGAACGGGTAGCCGTTGGCGACCATGTTGGTCCCCTCGGCGGTGTTACTCACGTAAGCGATGTTGTTCGGGCTGGTTTCGAGAAGGGCGGCGACTTTCTGGCGGAACGTAGTGAGCACGGTCCCGTAGTCGACGCGCATCATCATGCCTTGTTCGGAATGCGCCTGAAGGAAGGCCGCGCCAGCCGTCGCTGCCGGCCCGTACATCGGACCCACGGAGGAGTGGGCCATGTACACATGGCCGCGCCTGATGGGGAAGAGGTCTTCGCTCTTGTTGAACACGGACTGTGTGTCTTCGGCCGGGTCAGCGTGGAGGGGACTAAGAATGAATAGAAAACCCGCGAGAGAATCTCAATCTCGCACGTGCCGTCCCGTGATAGCTTCCGCGTCTCGGGCCACCGCCCAGCGATGACTCTCTGGTTTCAAGCGAGCTTCTGCCTCGCTCTGAGGTAGCCACTCGAGGTGATGATCCGACTCGGACTCAGCGAGGGTCCCGACGACGGAAGCGCGAAAGAACCTGCTTCGCTTCAGGAAGTACGACGCCTCCGCCGGAGCGAATCCAGTCCTGAGGCGTCGAAGCCGGTCCATACTGGACGCTGACGCCGGCTACCGGCGTGAGGCCAAGCGTCACGACTCGATGCCCGAACACCGAAGCGAGAAGGCCCCAGCGGCTCCCGTGCTCGAGCTCCAGGGCGCGCATCTCCATCATGACGGCGAGGTGCGCGACATCGGGCGGCGTCGGCACATCGCTCTGCAACGACGCACAATACGTCTGCACCGACGCCCAACTGCATCCGTGTCCCGCACCGAGCACGTGCATGAGTTCGTGGATCACGAGTTGGCGATCCGCGAACGCCTCCTGATTCTCGAGACGCACAATGCCGTAGGTGATGTCCGCGCTGACCACTGAGATGTTCTGAACATTGGTGCCCGACCAAGTCCTGGCGTCCGCGCCCAGCGAATAGGTGCGTATGTCTGCCGGATTGATCACGCTGACACCGCGAATCGCGACGGTGGTATCCAGCTGGACGATGATCGCGTCAGCAGGCCGTCGAGTCCCACCGAGAATGCGCACGTCCTCGAGTGGCGTCGGCTCGAACGCGTCCCAACCGAGCGCGGCTTCCATCATTTCGACGTGTTCCCAAAACGACACTGAATCATCGGCGGCGATGCCTCCGTTGGAGCCGAGCCGGTCCAGTGCCACAGGAATCGGGAACGAGCCCTCCGGCCACCCCCTGAATGCGGCGGCCCACTCGGTGTTGTCCGTCACGGTCTGAAGAAAGCCGTCCTGGACGAACGGGAAGAAGAAGCCCCAAAAGGAGGGCATGACGCGGCCGTCGGCGGCCAGCTCTGGGTCGATGGGTACTTCGATGCCCGCGTAGGCACCCGACTCGGCAGTCCAGGTCTTGGGAGCCAACACCACCGTGCCGCGGCCTCCGTCGACGTCGCCCGGGGATAACAGGACCCACGCGGGATGCACGGGCTCGGACGGCCCGGGTTCGATCGTGAGCATCCCGAACCCCGACACCGCGTGTAGGATCTCGACGTCGAACGTGCCGTCGGACTGAACTTCGGCGGTTATGTCTTGCGACCCCCAGACTACGCGCGCAGTGACGTCGCCGAAGGTCGCCTGCGCCGCCGTGACCACCTGCCCTTGTAGCGTCCCGAACGGAAGAACGACGTCCTGGGGCCCGGGCTCCTCGTCCGCACACGCCGCGATCAGGACCGCTAAGATCAGCAGCGAGATTCGCGGTCGTTTGGACGGTGGGGCAGGGTGCATGAGCCTCTCTGCGCGGGCGCTAGGGACAGTGATCGTTGTACGTCGAGGGCTGCGGTGAGTTTCGTCCCTGGTCATCGGGCGGCTAGCGCCGCTATGCTGGGACCCCGATTTCGACCTGCAGGCCACTGCCATCGGTTGCCTGACCGCAGCCGCAAGAGGTGCTCCGATGTTGAAAGTCCGCTTCCCGATCGCGACGCGCTCGGTCGCGTTTTTCGCGGTTCCAGTTCTGGCCTTCCTCTCTCTGACGATGCCGCTCTCGGCCCAGGTGAACGACGACGCCGCGAACGCCGATCGCCTTCAGTACCTGGACATCTTCGAGATGGAAGTGGCGGCAGATCCCCGGATCTCGCCAGACGGCTCGCGAGTCGTCTACGTGCGCCGAGGCTTCGACATCATGACCGACGGACGCCGCACGGCACTTTGGATGATCGACTCCGACGGCACGCAACACAGGGCGATCACCGATGGCACCAGCAGCGTGTCTTCGCCGCGCTGGTCCCCGGAAGGAAACCGCCTCCTGTACGTCTCTTCCGAGGACGGCTCTGCTCAGGTCTTCGTGCGCTGGATGGACTCGGGACAGACGGCCGAACTCACGAACGTCACGGAGTCTCCCGGAAACATCACGTGGTCACCGGACGGGAAGTGGGTCGCGATGACGATGTTCGTGCCCGAGGCCGCGCCCTCGTTCGCGAAGATGCCGTCCAAGCCCGACGGCGCGCAGTGGACCACGCCACCGATCGTGATCAACAAGTTGCGGTTCCGCGCCGACGGCCGCGGATACCTCGAGGACGGCTACACACACATTTTCGTGATGCCGGCCGAGGGCGGCACGCCGAGGCAGCTCACGAGCGGCTCGTTCAACCACGGCAGTAGCCTCTCTTGGTCACCGGACTCGCGCTCGATCGTCTTCAGCGCCAATCGGGACGACCCGGACTTCGACGTGCGCAACAGTGAGGTCTTCGAGATCTCGGTCGCGTCGGGCCAGTTGACACAGTTGACCGACCGCTTCGGGCCCGACGGCAATGCAGCGCTCTCGCCCGACGGATCGTTGATCGCCTACACGGGCTTCGACGACGAGTACCAGGGCTACCAGATCGCACACCTGTACGTGATGAACCGGGACGGGTCGGGCAGCCACGTGGTCAGCGACCTGGACCGCAACTTCGGCGGCCTCAACTGGGCCGACGACGGCCAAGGCCTCTACTTCCAGTATGACGACGAGGGCATGAGCAAGGTCGCGTACGTCTCGCTTGCCGGTCGAGTCGAGGACCTCGCCGAGGACCTGGGCGGCGTGGGACTCGGCCGCCCCTACGGTGGCGGCTCCTATACCGTCGCTCCGGGCGGCCGCTTCGCGTTCACGCACACGTCTCCCTCGCACCCGGCAGACGTAGCGGTCGGCCAACGGGGCCGAGAGGCGCAACGCATCACCATGCTCAACGAGGACCTGCTGGGCCACAAGGATCTCGCCCAGGTCGAAGAACTCTGGTGGGAGTCTTCCCACGACGGTCGTCCGATCCAGGGCTGGATTGCGACGCCACCGAATTTCGATCCCTCCCAGAAGTACCCGCTCATGCTGGAGATTCACGGCGGGCCTTTCTCCAACTACGGCCCCCGTTTCTCTTCCGAGGTCCAGTTCTACGCGGCGGCGGGGTACGTGGTGCTGTATACCAACCCCCGAGGGAGCACGAGCTACGGGGAGGAGTTCGGCAACCTCATCCACCATGCCTACCCCGGGTACGACTACGACGACTTGATGTCGGGGGTCGATGCCGTCATCGATCGGGGCTACATCGACGAGGGCAACCTGATGGTCACCGGCGGATCGGGCGGTGGCGTACTCACCGCGTGGATCGTCGGTAAGACCGACCGCTTCCGAGCGGCGGTCGTGCAGAAGCCCGTCATCAACTGGATCAGCTTCTCGCTGACGTCCGACGGGTACTCTTCCTACTACCAGTACTGGCTTCCGGGCCCGGTCTGGGAGGAAGGGAATCTCGAGCACTATTGGGCCCGGTCGCCGCTATCGCTGGTCGGAAACGTCGAAACGCCGACCATGCTCATTACGGGGGAGCGGGACCTACGCACACCCATGGCGGAGTCCGAGCAGTTCTACCAGGCGCTACAGATCCGGAAGGTCCCTACCCAACTCGTCCGCGTTCAAGACTCCTTCCATGGCATCGCGGACAGCGCCCCGTCGAACCTGATCGCGAAGATCGCGAATGTGCTCGAGTGGTTCGAGCGCTACAAGCAAGCGGAGCGGGTCATCAGTGACCGATAGCGGCAGCCCCGAGCACCACGGCATCGGCTTCAGCAAGGTCGACCAATTCGAGTCGGTGTTCCGCGCCGCCGCCAAGGTCCGCTTCCAGTACTCGGCGGTCGAGGTGGATTCGGTGCTGGTCGTCAGCGACCGAGACGAGCGGGAGGCCGCTGCCTTTGGCGACCGCGTTCGGTCTCTACTCGGTGTGCTCGGGCGCGGAGAGAACATCCGCTGGCGTGTCACGCACGGGGGTGAGTACGACTCCGTGCCGGCGTTGCTGGAACTGATCGAGGCGGAGCGTCCTGGATTAATCTGTACGTATCGCCACCTGCACAGCGATTCGTGGCAGTGGCCGTACACCCTGGGCGAGTACATCGACGTGCTAACGCAGGTCACGACGACGCCCATCATGGTGCTGCCACATCCGGAACAACAGCTCGAACGACACGTCCGGCGCACGAAGGTCGTTGTGGCGATGACCGATCACCTCGTCGGTGATCACGAACTCGTGAACTGGGCCGCGCGCTTCACGGACGAAGGGGGTCGCCTCGTGCTAGCGAACGTCGAGGACGCCGCGGCGCTCGATCGCTTCATCGAGACCGTCGGGAAGATTCCGAGCATCGACACGGACAACGCGAGAGAGGCGATCGCTGATCGCTTGGAGCGAGATACGCACGACTACATGGATAGCTGCGCAGGCGAGATCACTCGTGCGGCGGTCCCCATAACTGTGGAGTCGGTGATCGCTCAGGGGCACCACCTGACCGAGTACATCCGGCTCGTCGAGCAGCACGAGGCCGATCTGCTGGTCATGAACACCAAGGACGAGGACCAGTTCGCCATGCACGGGCTCGCGTACCCGTTGGCGATCCAGGTGCGTTCTGTCCCGTTGCTGCTGCTGTGATGGGCCTGCGCGTGCTCGCCACGACCGTCGTGCAAGGCGCCGAACAAGCTGCCGGACAGACTGCCGAGCACGTGGCCGGCGAAGTCCCGATGGGGATCACCTTGCTGTTCGCGGGCGTCCTGGTCGCGCTCATCGTCAGCCTCGCGCTCGAGGAGAAGCTGCACGCGAAGAAGTCCCTCATCGTCGGTCTCTTCGCGATCGTGGCGCTGCTCTTGGGCGCGATCTTGCTGCCGCTGCCGTACGGCCCGTACCTGATCGGCGGGCACGAGATGAACATGCCCGTTTACATCCCGGCGATCGACTGGGGTGTGATCACGATCATCTTCGGAGCCAGCTTGTTCGTGGACGTGACCTCGCGCTCGGGTCTCTTCACATGGATCGCGATCAAGCTCACGAAGCTGTCGGGCGGCGACCCGGTCCGGATTCTGTGGCTCTACGGGCTCATGACCGTCGTGTTCAGCGCTGTCTTGAACAACGTGACGGCGATGATCATCGTCGGGTCGCTCACGGCGGTATCCCTCGACAAGCTCGGCCGGAACGACAAGCTGCTCGGCTTCCTGCTCGTCGAAGGCCTGCTCACGAACATCGGTGGACTTCTCACGCTGATCAGTTCCGTGCCCAACATCATCGTCGGGACGGCGGCGAACATCAGTTTCGTCGCCTTCTTCCTCAAGGCGTGGCCGTTCGTCGTGGTGGCGACGGTCGCGACCCTGCTGCTCGGTGCGAAGCTCTTCGGAATCGAACGATTGGCGGACGAACAGGCCCGGGAGGAGGCACGGAGCCTCGTCTCCGGCTTCGACGAGAACGACGGCATTGAGAGCCGGGGTTTCTTTTGGTTCGCGACGGGCATGCTCGTGCTCTTCATCATCGCCATCGCGACGACCTCGATCATGCCCTACGTCTCCGACCTCGGCATGGGCTTCGTGGCAATGGCGTTCGCGGTCGTGATGTTGATCCGATACAAGTCCGAGGTCGACCAATTCTACCGAACGGTCGACTGGGACCTGCTGGGTTTCTTCGCGGCCCTTTTCGTTGTGATCAACGTCATGGAGCACGCCCAGGTGCTCGGCCTGATCGGACAGGGTGTGGAGCGGATCGTGGCCCTCGGACCGACTCTCGGGACCGGAGCGGTCATGATCTCGACGGCCGCGTTCAGCTCCGTGACCGACAACATCCCGCTCGCTGCGATGCTCGCGAAGATCATCGCCGGTATGCCACTCGCCGACGGAATGATTCGGCCGCCCACGGACCCGCTTTGGTGGGCGGTGATCTTCGGCGCGAATCTAGGCGGCAACATCACTCCAATCGGGTCGGCCTCGACGCTCGTGGCGGTCACGATCATCCATAAGCACGGCCTCAAGCTGTCGTTCGGGGGCTTCGTCTCGAAGGCGCTCCCGTTTGCCCTCATGCAAATCGCGATCGCCGTGGTCTACGTCCTCTTCGTGGTGTAACTCACTACCGGACGACCTTCGAGGGGTCCGATGATGCGTTGCACTGGAGCCGTCATACGTCCCAAAACCATGTGGCCCTGAGGCTGGGCATCTAACACAAACCCGTCCCGGCGAGTCGTTCTTCAAGAGATCATTTACGCTTCAAGCTTTCCTTTAATTCCGACCCGAGTCCAACCATGCTCCACCTACGACGCGGCCTGTTCTCGCTCACGTTCGCCCTCTTCGTCGCCGCATGCGGCGGCAGCGATAGTCCCACGGATCCCGGAGGGGGGGACGGGGACGGGGGCGGCGGAAGCGTCGACACCCGGACTATCAAGACGAACCCATCCTTCGCGACGGACGTCATGGAGATCTTCGTGCGCAAGAACTGCACCTCCTCGGGATGCCACGGAGGCGGCAGCGGCGGACTGACGCTCACGAGCAGCGCCGCCACGAGCTTCGGCAACCTCGTCGGAGTGACGTCCGGCAATTCGGACGAGGTGTACGTCATCCCAAATGACGCGGTGAACAGCTATCTAGTGAAGAAGCTCGAAGGGACCCAGGGCAGCGGGAACGGCAATCGCATGCCTAGCGGGGGCTCGGTGTTGGACAACATCGACATCACGAACATCAAGAACTGGATCAATACCGGGGCCGCGAACAACTAGGTCGGGCGGGGGTGCCAAGTGACTGAAAGAGTTTGGAGATACTCCTCGGTGGTCCTCGCGCTTTGCTGGACGTCCGTAGTCCCGACAGGGTCCGTTTCCGCGCAGCAGGCGTACCAGGTCGAGCTCGACGCCGAGCGGGTGGTGCGCTTCACGTCGAGGGCCGCGATCGAAGAGTTCGATGGTGTCACGAACCGCATCGACGGCTTCGTCGCCATCAATACCGCGACCCTCACGGCCGAGACGGGCGGAGACGACACGGAATTCTTCTTCGAGGTCGACCTCGCCTCCATCGACACCGGGATCGGTCTCCGAAACCGCCACATGCAGAAGAACTACCTCGAGGTCGAAGACTACCCATACGCGGCTTTCGGAGGCAGGATCGCGCGGGCCGCTCCGCTGTCGAACGGTGTCTTCCGGGTCACGGTTCAGGGTACGCTCGGCATCCACGGGGTGGAGCGCGAGCGCTCGGTAACGTGCGACCTGAGCCCGATCGGCGACGGATACAGGGTGCAATGCGCGTTCCAGGTCCTACTCACGGATCACGAAATCGAGGTTCCAAAAGTGATGTTTCTGAAGCTCAACAACGAGATCCAGCTCGAACTCGATTTCCGCATCGAGCCCGCGGAGGACACCAAGTGAAATCCCACATACTCTCAGCATTGTTGGCGGCCATGCTGCTGGTCGGCGCCTCAGGCACTGTGGGCGCCCAACAGCGACCGGAACGGTTCCAGCGCCGTGAACAGCAGACCGAAGCTGAAATGGCGGTATTCCACTCTCCTCAGGCCGCCAATCTTCCCACCGCGGAGACGCTGAAGAAGGGTGAGTGGCTGTTCGAGATCTCGCACCGGTTCTTTCCGCCCGTATCGGACGGCGCCGACGCTCTGTGGGGCTTCGATGGCCCGGTGACGAATCGCTTGGGTCTCGCTTATGCGGCGTCCGACCGGGTGATGCTCGGAGTGCTCCGGTCCAACCGAAGCGACAATGTAGAACTGAATGTGAGGGCCCGGCTCTTCGAGGGGGGCTCCGAGGCCGTGCCTGTAATGATCGGCTTGATGGGCGGGCTCGCCTGGAATACCCAGGCACCGACCGGCGCCGGGGCCGACGAGAACGAATCGCAGCAATACGCGCAGTTGATGTTCAACGCGCTATTGGGCGACCGCCTCGCGCTGGGACTCGTACCGAGCCTGCTCCGGAATCCCACCATCGTCGATGCGAGCTCGGAAACGGTCTTCGCGCTGGGGATGCACGCCCAACTCTACGTCTCAGAGATGGTGAGCTTCCTGAGCGAGTGGATCATCAGCGAGGATCGTGGCACGGATCAGAGGCACGACAGCGGGTCGTTCGGCATCGAGTTCGAGACTGGAGGCCACTTCTTCAAGGTGATGTTGACGAATCAGCAGCTCATGAACCCGACGCAGTTCCTGGGCGGCACGGACGCCGAGTTCACGCCCGATGAATGGCGGATCGGCTTCAACATCACGCGGCTGCTCGCCTTCTAGAACCTGAAGCTCAGCCGGCTAAATGCCTGCCCCGAAATACTCGACCAGTAGCACGTAGAGCGCGCCAGCGATCACTACGATCGCGGCCATCTTGAGCAGCTTCTTCAAGAGCGCGTAGACCATCACCGCGGCCAGCAGCAGCACAGGGATGAGGAAGATCGGGTTCGCCATCAAGAACTCGACGATGCC
>JAYZBT010000116.1:0-5085 GCA_036338615.1 Gemmatimonadota bacterium | reverse complement strand
AAGTACCTCCCGGTCGCGCTCTCGGGCACGCTGGCCACAGTCGCAGGCCTCCCCATCGCCACGACCTCGCCCCCCCTCGCGCCCGCACCGGGGCCCAAGTCGATCACCCAGTCGGCGACCTTGATGACGTCGAGGTTGTGCTCGATGACCAACACGGTGTTGCCGGCATCCACCAGGCGGCCGAGTACCGAGAGTAGCTTGCTCACGTCTTCCCCAGAGAGCCCCGTGGTGGGCTCGTCGAGGATGTACAGCTTGCGTCCCTTCTTGCCGGCCGCGCTGGCGAACTCGCGCGCGATCTTGAGCCGCTGGGCCTCGCCCCCGGAAAGCGTCGTGGCGGCCTGGCCCAGGCGTAGGTACCCGAGCCCGACTTGCTGCAGCTGCCAAAGCTTGGTGCCGAGCTTGCGCTCTCGGATGAAGAAGCGGATGGCCTCATCGACCGTGAGGTCGAGAACGTCGGATATATGCTTGCCCCGCACCTTCACATCGAGGAGCTCTCGGCCGTATCGCTTGCCCCCGCAGTCCTCGCACAGCACGTACACATCGGCCATGAAGACCATCTCGACCTCGATCTTGCCCGCGCCCTTGCAGTGCTCGCAACGCCCCCCAGCCACGTTGAAGCTGAAGTGCCCCGGGCCGTAGCCCCGCTCCCTGGCGAGCGGATGGGAGGCGAACAGCTTGCGGACCTCGTCCCACGCCTTGATGTACGTGACCGGATTCGAACGGGGCGTCCGTCCGATGGGAGACTGATCGACGAGCACGACTTCCTCGAGATGACTGAGGCCCTCCAGTGCATCGTACCCGCCAACCAGTTCACCGAGGTGCCCTTTTGCGGACGTCTCGCCCCCGAACTCACGCTCGGCGGCGCGGAACAGCACGTCGTGAACGAGCGTAGACTTCCCAGAACCCGAGACTCCCGTGACCACGCTGAGTGTGCCCAACGGAATATCCACGTCCACGCCACGCAGGTTGTGGAGTCGCGCGCCCTTGAGCGTCAGGCACCGCCCGTCCACCGGACGTTCCTTCTCCGGAAGCGACGTGGCAGAGCGCCCCGAGAGATACCTCCCGGTGGCTGTGTCCTCGGACTCGAGGTTCTCCGGCAGCCCCTCGTAGACGGCTTCCCCACCCTGTTCCCCAGAGGCGGGCCCGAGCTCGACGACGTGGTCGGCTGAAAGAATCGCCTGCGAATCATGCTCGACCACCACGACCGTGTTGCCCGCCGCGCGCAGCTTCTGAAGGAGGCTGAGCAGCGAGCCCGTGTCCTTCGGATGAAGCCCGATCGTCGGCTCGTCGAGCACGTAGAGCGTATCCACCAGGGCCGCGCCCAGTGAATTGGCGAGGTTGATTCGCTGCGCCTCACCCCCCGAGAGGGTTCGCGTCTGTCGGCTGAGTGTGAGATACCCGAGGCCGACTTCGGTGAGAAACGCAACCCGGGACCGCAGCTCGCGCAGAATCGTCTCGGCGATCTGGCCTTCCATCTCGCTGAGTTCGAGCGCCTCGATCCAAGGACCAAACTCCTCAAGTGGCATATCCGCGATTTGAGAGATCGTGCGTTGTCCGACGCGCACCAGCAGCGCTTCCGGCCGGATACGCGCACCCCCGCACTCTCGGCAGATCTTTGGGCTCTGGTACTGACGCAGGAAGACACGGATGTATTGCTTGTACCGCTTGTTCTCTTTGGAGACCAGAAACGGGATCACGCCCTTGAAGCCCTTCGTGCCGTACAGAACGGCGTCTCGGAACTTTGCCGGCAATCCCTCCCAGGGCGAGTAGTACGAGACGTTGCTATCGAGCGCGAAGTCCCTCAGCCGATCACGCGCGCGCCGGTACCGCGGCTTCGACCACGGGTCGACCGCGCCTTCGCCCAGAGAGCGGTTGGGGTTGGGCACCACCAGTTCCGGATCGTAGTCGAGCGTGGCCCCGAAGCCCGTGCACAGCTTGCACGTGCCGTAGGGGCTGTTGAAGGAGAACAACTGCGGCGACGGATCCAGAAAGGTGATGTCGGGGTGATCGGGACAGCGAAAGTGCTCGGTGAAGTGAAGTCGGTCCTCGGCGCCCCTGTCCGCGACGACCACCACCGCCTCCCCCTCTCCTTCGACGAAGCAGGTGCCGAGCGAGTCCGCCAGACGGTCGGACATTTCACCCCCGACCTTGAGTCGATCGACGACCACGAGCAGCTCCCCGGCCGCCGTGATATCGACGCCCAGGCTCTCCACGTCGCCCGCGTCCGAACCCGAGATGTCCAGCGCCTCACCGTCTACGAGCAGCCGCACGAAGCCCAGAGCACGCAGGTTCGAGACCATGAGCTCGTGCGTGACCTGCCCGCTTCTGGGCAGTGGGAACGTGACCTGGATGCGCGTCCCCGCCGGCAGCTCCCGCACGCGGTCCACGGCTTCGGTGACCGTGTCGGGACGGACCCGCCGGTCGCACTCGGGGCAGCGTGTTCGTCCTACGCGTGACCAGAGCAGACGCAGGTAGTCGTACACCTCGGTCGCGGTCCCCACCGTCGATCGGCTCGACTTAGTCGGGTTCTTCTGCTCGATCGCGACCGCGGGGGAGATGCCCTCCACGGAGTCTACGTCCGGCTTCTCCATACGCTCGAGAAACTGTTTGGCATACGTGGAGAGTGACTCCACGTAGCGGCGCTGGCCCTCGGCGAAGAGCGTGTCCAGTGCGAGCGAGCTCTTGCCGGACCCCGACGGCCCGGTAATGACCGTGAGCTGCCGCCTGGGCAGATCCAGGTCGATGCCCTTGAGGTTGTGCTGGCGAGCTCCGCGAATGCGGATGGGGTCGTCCATGACAAACGATATCATGAGCGTCCTCTCTCGACAGGCCTTGACGCCTCCAAGGGAGCCCAGGGAGCTGTTCCGGACCATGAACTCCATGACCTCCTCCCAGCATACCGAGCAGCGTCACGCCGCCCGCACGGGCCGGGAGGGATTGATGCGTATCTAGGACCTGGTTCCAGAATAGCCTCGGCGGCGCACAGGGCGCCGGCATAGGCTGGCCCCCGCACGCACTAGATCGAATCCCATCCTCCACCCCACCCAAAGGCGCCGCTTTCCCGCCTCTGACAGCTCGGCCGATACGAACTCTTCCAATTCCCGCCGGTGGGAACTCCACGGGAAAGATCCGCAGTAGGACCTCGAGCCAGCGGGGCACATTCATGTGGTACGCACGCGGGGCTCGGGCAAAAGCGCGGCACCGCGCGCGAATGAAACGATCTCGTCGAGGCGGCGCAGCTCGTCGTCGAGCACACCGAGACCGAGCGACGTGATGCGGTAGACTCTTCGGCGGCCGCCACCCTCCACTTCCTCGAGCCAACCGTCGTTGGCCATGCGGTGGATCGCTTCGTAGAGCGTGCCGGGCCCGAGCGACAGGGCACCTTCGGTCCTCGCCTCCACCGCGTGCTTGATCCCGTACCCGTGGCGCGCCTCGGTGGCGACCGAGAGCAGTATGTGCAGGGCGGCCGGCGTGAGTAGGTCTCGGGGGTTCGTTCCTGGAGCCATGGCGTTCATGCCCTTATATCGGCGACCTGTATATCGGTGACCGATAATAGTATCGCACGGGTAACGAGGCAAGCCCCTCACTGCCCACGCCCGCATCCATGCCAGAAGCCGACGCCTTCCACGAAGAAGAGGCCCTGGGTAAGGCCTACGACGCCCGCCTCATGAGGCGCCTGGTACGGTACTTACGTCCGTACCGGTGGCAGGTGGCGCTGGCAGTCGGTGTGCTGATGCTGGCGGCGGCTACCCAGGTCGTGGGGCCATGGCTCACGAAGCTCATCATCGACGAAGCGATACCCCAGGGAGACCGGGAGTACCTCACCCTCCTTGCGGTCGGTTTCCTGACGGCGGTCGTGCTCGGTGCTCTCCTGCAGTACGTGCAAGCGATCATCACGACCTGGCTCGGCCAGTCCGTGATGTACGACCTCCGCGCCGAGATCTTCGAGAAGCTGCAGCGCATCGATCTGCGCTTCTACGACAAGAATCCGGTCGGGCGCCTGATGACGCGAATGACGAACGACGTCGAGACGCTCAACAACCTGTTCAGCTCGGGCCTGGTCACGGTGTTCGGCGACATCTTCATGCTCAGCTTCATCGTGATCGCGATGCTGAAGATGAACTGGCAGCTCGCACTGGTGTCGTTCAGCGTGCTGCCCCTGGTCTTTTACGCGGCCTTCCTCTTTCGAGCCAGGGTCCGCAAAGCGTATCGCGACATTCGCGTCCGCATCGCCCGCATGAACGCATTCCTGCACGAGCGTTTCACGGGCGTGAAGGTAGTTCAACTCTTCAATCGCGAAGAGGCCGACGCGGCCAAACACGCCGACCTGAATCGGGACTACCTGGAGGCGCATCTCCGATCGATCACGTACTACGCGCTCTTCTTTCCGGTCATCCAGTTCTTCACCGCACTGGCACTCGCGTTGATCCTCTGGTACGGCGGCCTGCGCACCCTCGAAGGCGCGCTCACGGTGGGAGTCATAACAGCCTTCCTCCAGTACGCTCGCAGCTTCTTTCGCCCGATCCAGGACCTCTCCGAGAAGTACAACCTGCTACAGGCGGCGAGGGCTTCCTCCGAACGGGTCTTCCAGTTGCTCGACGAAGACATCGTGATCGAGGACCCTGCGGAGCCGCGGGCCCTGCCGCCGCAAACCGCCGGACGCATCGAATTCCGCGACGTGTGGTTCGCGTATGGGAAGGACTCCGCAGACGAACCGGACTGGGTGCTCAAGGGCGTGAGCTTCACGGTCGAGCCCGGAGAAAAACTGGCGATCGTCGGCCACACCGGAGCTGGGAAGACGACCATCATCAACCTACTGATGCGCTTTTACGATGTGGATCGCGGCCAGATCCTGCTCGACGACATCCCCATCGACACGCCTCGCCTGAACGACCTCAGACGACGTATCGCCTTGGTGCTGCAGGACGTCTTCCTCTTTAGCCAGGACGTCGCATACAACATCCGGCTTGGCTCGCCGGAGATCGACGACGCGCAGATACGGACCGCCGCCGAACGCATTGGAGCCGCCCCGTTCATCGAGCGCCTCGAGCAGGGGTACGCGCAGGCGCTGGGAGAGCGAGGCTC